>NZ_CP017834.1:0-300000 GCF_001907975.1 Silvanigrella aquatica | reverse complement strand
AGAAGGCAATGCAGAATCTGCAAAAGCATTTAGTTACCTTTTTGAAATGCAAGAATACAAAACCTTGCGTCAAAGCATTATTAAAGACAACCGCCGCGTCGATGGACGTTCCACATCAGACATCCGTAATATTGAATGCCAAACTGCCGTTTTAAAACGTACACATGGTTCCGCTTTATTCACACGCGGTGAAACACAATCTCTCGGCGTTGTTACTTTAGGCACCAGCGATGATGCGCAAAGAAGCGAATCCATCATGAATGTTTTAGAAGAAAAAACTTTCATGCTTCACTACAACATGCCAGGCTACTCTGTGGGCGAAGTAAAACGCTTAGGCTCACCAGCTCGTCGCGAAGTCGGTCATGGAAATCTTGCAGAACGCGCATTAAAAGCAACTTTACCAGCTAAAAATCGCTTTCCTTATTCCATTCGTATAGTCTCCGAAATCACAGAAAGTAACGGCTCCAGCTCTATGGCATCAGTTTGTTCTGGTACCTTATCTATGCTCGATGCCGGTGTTCCTTTAAAAGAGCCTATCGCAGGAATTGCTATGGGTCTTATATTAGAAGGAAAAGAATTCGCAATTTTATCTGACATTTTAGGTGATGAAGATCATCTTGGCGATATGGATTTTAAAGTTGCTGGTGGTAAAAATGGGATTACCGCAATGCAAATGGATATTAAAATTTCTGGAATTTCCATGGAAATTCTTGAAAAAGCTCTTGCACAAGCAAAAGAAGGCCGCACACTTATCTTGGATAAAATGTTACGTTCCATTTCACGTCCAAACGATTTAAGTCAATTGGCACCACGCATTGAACAAATTAAAATCAAGCCCGAAAGAGTGCGCGATTTAATTGGTCCTGGCGGAAAAAATATCAAGAAAATTGTTTCTGATACAGGCTGTAAGTTAGAAGTTAATGACGAAGGTATTGTCAGCATCGCATCAACAGATGGCAATTCTGCAGCAAAAGCAAAACGCATGGTTAATTACCTCACCACAGATCCTGAAATTGGTGAAATTTATCTTGGTATTGTCAAGAAAACCGCAGATTTTGGTGCCTTTGTTGAAATTAAACCTGGCGTTGAAGGCCTTGTTCATATTTCACAACTTTCTGCCACACGCGTCAACAAGACAGAAGAAGTGGTCAAAGAAGGTGATGAAGTCATGGTTAAAGTCATTGAACTTGATCGCACAGGACGCATTAAACTCAGTCGTAAAGACGCCATAGGCAAAACTCCTTCTAATGAAGGCGCACGCCCTTGGGCTTAATAAAAGTTATTTATTTAATAGCTCCCCTATTGCTTAAAATATAAAAAGGAAGGTTGTTATAACCTTCCTTTTTTTTCAATTTTCAATAATAGCAAATTAAAAATTAAAACGAATAACAATATCTCCGGATAATTCATGAAAATTATTACCACTTTGGTCAACTTTAGTTGATGAATTTGAACTGTTTTGATATGTAAGATCTGAATTATTTATAATATGTCTATTATAAATAAAATCTGTACCAATGCTGAAGTTATTAGAAATACGGAACATTGCAATGAGAGAAGCTCCAAAATAATAATGCTTGTTAATATTATAAGAAAAATCTCCTAAATAATTATTATTACCATCATACAATTTTCCAGAGACATTATTTTGATATGCCGCTCCCACATTACCAAGGGTATAAAAAGAAATTTTAGGGCTTGGATTAAATTTAAGACCAAGGCTGCCAAAAAAATAACTAGATAGAAATATAAAATTTCTAATTTGTAATTGAGAATCGGAAGGAGGTACATCAAAGCTTCCAAAATTGATTGTTGTGTTTAATCCAAATCCAATAATAGGAGAGACGACTGTTGATGGACTTAATGAATACAAACCTAAAACAAAAACGTTTGCTGCTTTGTTAGAGTTATTTAAGCCATTATCAAAATAATAGGTGGTAGGTCCTCCTCCAAATAGAATATCAATTGAACTTCTCTTTAAAGTACTTTGAGAAAACGCATTCATTGAAACATGCAAAAACAATAGTAATATAATTATTAATCTAATTAATTTCATTATTAAACCTACAATTTTATCCGTTAAAATTAAGAGCTGTGAATAATAATTATAAATATTTTTTTCAAAAAATAAAATATTTATAACCAACACAATGACGGTTGTCAAAGTTAAACCATTTGCTAATTTTTTTTGCCTAGAAAGAAGAATGCAATACCCATATACAACATGGCTAAATCAATGACTTTTTTAATTATAATCTCATTTTTTTAATTCATCTACCGATACATAAACAGGAATAAAAACTCATTGTCTATTGGGTCAAATTTATGATCATGAAAAATTTAAAAAAAATTTTACTATTATTTTGTGTGTTTTTAGGAATCCTATTTGCAGATAATATATACGCCACAGGATTTAGCGCAAACTGGGTCGATATTATGATTTTACACAATGGAAAATACAGAGTAATTATCAAATATATCAATTTAAATATTGGCGAATATAGAGAAGCTTATGTTGATTTTGAATCCAAAAAAGAAGCTATTCAAGTATTTCAAAAGCTCGCATTAGGAGCTGATTTTTATTGGGGCGATAGAGGCACCATTCACTTCCACGATAAAGCCGATAAACCTAATCCATATTAAGATCTAAATTTCGTTTCTCTTCATAAAATCATATATTATTTTAGAAATACATTCAGGATCATCTGTTGTTAAATCATGACCTAAGTTTCTAAAAATACGAAGTTCAGCCTGAGGAATTTTTTCCCAAAGTAACACTGAATTTAACCATGGAACCAATTTGTCTTCTTTAGAAACTAAAAATAAAAAAGGCGTATTTATTTTTCTATTTTTTAATTTTGATTTATAATTTGCTGCAGCAAATATCTGCAAAATAAATGACAAATGAGAAAAGCCTTCCTTCTGCCAAATTTCATCCCATTGTTTAACTATATCTGTATTATTTTCCAAAGTTTTATTTGAGACTAAAAATTTTGAAAATAATTTATGACTAGGAAATCCTTTTAAAATTGAAGTAAAAAAAGATATAATAAGAAATAATAAAGGAATAAAAAATATACGTTTATGTCCCATATCTCCTGAAGATGAGGACATAATACAATTTGAATGCAATTTGAGTTCTTTCCATTCCTGTTTATCCATTAATTTTGCCATTTCAAGAGCGACCATACCCCCCAAGCTAATTCCTGCTAAATGAAAATGAAAAACTTGACAATATTTCAAAGTATATAAAACGTCTTCAGCAAATTTTTTGATGGTAAACCGTCCTGTTTTATTTTGACTACCACCTGTACCTAACAAATCAATAAGTATGATGTCGGAATATTTTAAAAGTTCAGCTTCGAAAGAAAGCCAAAAACTCATAGAGCGTCCCAGTCCACGAATTAACACTATAGGATAATGGGATTTATTAATATTTTCAGATTTTTTATATTTAAAATACAATAAATTGTAGGACATAATTTATATTAATAGCTTTCAAACAAAATCTTGGCACGAAATGGAATATTAAAAGATTTAGAAAATTGAAATTCTTTCAGCTTACCTTCCATACAATCAAGAATTTTTATTTGAGAAATTCCATCAACATTCATAAATTTAAAATCTTTTTTTGAAACATCAATTTTTCTTGTATTTGATTTATAATTTTGAATCATAATATGACCATTTAAAACTAAAAGAGGATCTATAATTTCCTGGTTTGTAACACATTTTGCTAATTCAAAGGTTGCATATTTTTTTAATTGATCGGAAAAAAAAGATATTTGATTTTTTTCATTGTTTTTTCCAAGGAGAATAATCTTAAATTGTATATCGCCTATAATGCGATCCTTTTTCATAAGTTCACCAGAATAAGCATTATATATTTTTTTAGAGCCAAACTGTTTTTTAAGATCAATAATTTCATAATTTCTTTTAAAATAAAAATTTATTTGTTCCTTTTTATTTGTATTTATTTCTTTTATTATTTCTGAAGTCCCTAAGAAATAAATACCAAATCGGTCTTTATTTCCCGATAATTTTATCTCAATATTTTTCAACAAAGCTCTTTCTTTTATACTCAAATATGAAAAAAATATGTCATTTAATTTAAAATAATTTTTGGTTTCTAATTCCTTATTTATCAATGACCATGTGTAGAAATCACGATATTTATTTTTCGCTATACTCAATGACATTGACTGTAACGTCCAATTGCCATTTGGCAAATAAAATTTTTCAGGAAAATATTTATGAATTTTGCACCCTTGTTTTTTATTTTCTAATTTATTAAAAAAAACATACTGCAAAATTTCATTTTTATTTACCCATACATATTTTAAATTACCTTTAATATTGCAAGGAAAATCAATTAATAAACCCAAAAAGTTTGACTTACTATTTTTAACACTTAGCCCCATGATTTGTAGTGGAGGAAATTTTTCATTTGCAATATTAAAACCTATTTTATTTTCTAAAAATAATTTTTTTATATTTTTCATTTGATTCAATATTTCAGATACTGAAATCATTTCATCTTCAATTAAATCTATATGAGAAAATTGACTTATAATCCCGTTTTTTACTCCTAAGTTAGTTTCAACTGCCATAGCGGGAAATGGTGATATTTTATTTAATTCAACATTAAACTGAATATGTTTGTCAGTATTTTTATTAAATGGATTAATTATTTTAATTTGTACACTTGACAAATTTCCTTGATTATCGACACGCTCTAAAATAGCACCTTCAAACACATATTTTCCCTGAGGAAACTTCATTAATTTTTGTGTATAAAATGTCTTTGTTTTTAAATTTTTGCCAAGAACAATGTTTTTTAATATTTTTTTATTATTTATTTTCATATCAGTAATAATTTCATTTTTTTTATTAGTATCTCTAAATAATAATTTGATTGAATTAAATTTTATTTGACTTTCGTCAGAAACTCCTTTATTAAAAGATAAAGTCCAAGATAATGGCATCCAAATATATCCTGCTTCTTCAGAAAAAATATTTAAATGAAGAAGAAAAATATATAAAAACATTGCATAACAAATAAATTTCCTCATAATATCTCTTGTACTCATAATATATGAATGAAAATTTTCATTTTGGAGTTTAATGTGAATTTTATTGAAAAAATTTTTTCCAAAAAAATCCTCCTTAAAGAGGGCTCCCAATATCTTGTCTTTCCTGGTTCTCTTGAAATTACAGGAAATCAAATTACAAATGTAACAAAGCTGACATTAGAATCCTACCAAGGGTCAATCATAAATGAAAAGAAAAAAAACAAAATAAAGATACATGATTTTGGCGATCGACTTATTACCCCAGCCTTTATTAATTGCCATACTCATATTGCAATGAATTTCTTTAGATCCATATTAAGCAATCATTCAAAAGCAAAAAATCTTATTGAAGATATTTTTTTTAAATGCGAATCTTTATTAAATGCAAATGATATCAGAGCTTTTGCACGCATGGGTGCCTATGAAAATATTTTAAATGGCAATGGTCTCATTTGGGATCATTATTATCATGGCTTCGAGGTCGCTGAAGCATGCCATGACGTAGGTCTGACAGCCGTTGTGGCACCGACATTGCAAGACATAACAGGACCTGGATCGTCTTACTTTCAATCAATGCTCGATCAAACTTATGAAATTCATTCACATCCTACATTTCAAAAGGCAGGCATATATGCCGCTTTTGGTGCCCATGCAACAGATACCGTCAGTGAAGGATTATGGAAAAAAATTCAAAGCGGCTCTGAAAACTTAAACATTCCCATCCATTGTCATGTTTCTCAATCCTATGAAGAAGTAAAAACAATTTATAAAAAATTTAAAAAAACTCCTGTAGAATATTTGCATTCCCTTGGTCTTTTCAAAAGCAAAATTAAAAATTTATTAGTACATGGAATTTACTTAAATAAAAAAGATTTTAAGTACTTAAAAAATAAAAACTGTGCTCTTGTTTTTTGCCCCTTCTCACAAATGATATTTCAATCACCAGCAAACATTA
The DNA here is from genome assembly GCF_001907975.1 of Silvanigrella aquatica. NCBI lineage: Bacteria > Pseudomonadati > Bdellovibrionota > Oligoflexia > Silvanigrellales > Silvanigrellaceae > Silvanigrella > Silvanigrella aquatica. The sequence continues at coordinate 293,973 of NZ_CP017834.1, read as the reverse complement.
TTGATTGGCAAAAAAATAAAATAAATTGGTTTGTTGCAACAGATTGTGTTGCAAGTAATGATTCTATGAATTTACAAAAAGAACTCCGCTTTGTTTCTGGTTTTCCCTCTCTTTTAAATACATTTGAAATAAATACAAAAATAATAAAAAATATGTCATCAAAAAATAAAAAAGAATTTTCAAATAAAAGAGTTGAAATAAAAAAATTACAAAATTCGTTTTCAAATAGTGATTTTTTACTAGATAAAATTTTAGCACAACCAGGAAGTTTTCATAATCATTTTAAAGCAGGGATTCTTGAAAAAGGGGCTCTAGCAAATTTTACAGTCTGGGACACAGATCATCCCTCAATGTGGCCTGCACATAATGTAACAAGGAATTTAGCCATGGGCGATACTACAGGTGCTATTCATAACATGTGCGTAGGAGGAAAATGGCTTGGAGAAAATGGAAATTATTCCCAGAGTATACTAAATTCAGCAAATTATAAAAATTCTTTAAGTGAAGCAAATCACAGATTAAATATCTTACTTAAAAAATTATAACACTATAATTTCAACACTTTTAAATTCTCATCAAGAATAACTCATGCAATCTTGTCTTTTTATAGTCATTAGAATATATTTGCAAATTATTATTTTGGGGAATCGTCTAATGGCAGGACACCGGTTTCTGATTCCGTATGTTTAGGTTCGACTCCTAATTCCCCAGCCAATATTTTCTGCATGATGAGAGGAAATATTGTAGTTCAAATTCAAACGCTCAAAAGTAAGCCTATTTTTAAAGGAGCGCATGTGAGTTCATGTTTGCCAAATCAAAAAAACTCTTATATATACCAAGGCTATCAAAAACATTTGCAAATTTTGCTAGAAATAAACCAAAAAAACAAATGCAAAAATCTTATAAAAAGACTTTTAAAAATGAATTCATTAAATAAAGAAAAAATTACAAAGCAACTTACCAACAGCAATTAATTCATACTTTTATAAATACTTCCATTAGATTTCGTTTGAAAATATAAAAACATAATTTCAATTTGTGTCCTCTACAAAAAAAAGATATGTTCCCCGCATTCTTTGAAGGAGGTACAACACATTGAAACACTTAGCTATAATTAAAAAAATAATTTTCACATCGATAGGAATTACATTTGTATCATGTCAAACTCAATCCATAAATAATAAAAAAGAAAAAACTAAAAACTATGTCATTCTTTATGTTTGGGATGGCTTAAGACCTGATATATTAACAGATAAAAAAGCTGAAAATAAAATCCCTAATTTACTTGAATTAGCTTCAAATGGTGTCGAATTTAAGGATAATCACTCTGCCTATCCCACATTTACAATGAATAATGCGCAAGTTTTTGCAACGGGAGATTATGCAGGTAAAAGTGGTTTTTATGGGAACACACTCTATCAACCCTGGCGCACAAAAAAAGAATACGGCATAGCAACAAATGCAAAAGGTGAAAATATAACAAAAGAATTTTATGAACCTATTTTTACAGAAGATTATAAGATTTTAAAAGCATTAGATCAACCTAAATCAAATCATGTACATGCCCATGAACCACTTGTTCAAGTCACAACGTTATTACAGGAAGCGCAAAAAAAAGGCCTCAAAACTGTCGTTGTTGGAAAATCAGGCCCTGCTTTCTTTCAAGATTTTAGATCAGGTGGCTATATATTAGATGAAAATCATGTTTGGCCATTATCATTTGCTCAAGAATTGCAAGCTGAAAATATAAGTTTACCTAAGTTAACACCACAAGCTTATTCGAAGGGACAATTAACATTATCACCTCAAAATGGAGACCCTACGGCCTCAGAAAATATTTTTTACTTAGAAGATAGCAATGAAGTTTCCGATCCTTCTAAAGCAAAAACATCTCCCTTTAATAAAAAAAATGAATATATGGCTAATATTTTTATAAATTATATTTTACCCAAAAAATTACCTGATTTAAGCGTCATGTGGCTAAGAAATCCTGATTCAACTGAACATCTCTATGGTCCTGGAACGTTACCTTACTATGATGCCATTGCATCTAATGACAAAATTCTTGGAAGTTTAATTGAAAAACTTAAAGAAATGGGAATATATGATAAAACAAATATTATTATTGTTTCCGATCATTCCCACAGCAATATTTTAGCAACAAAAAGAAATGACTCGGAGGGGTATCCTCAATTAATGTATCCCATGCATTTTATAAAAGATGATGAAAGTGGAAAAAGCACAATTGGACATAAAATTGCGGCCGATAAAAAGACCCACACCGATAGCAAAACAAAATTACTAATTACAAAAGGATTTCCTGTTTCGGGAACAATTCGCACCGCTGATCTCATTACAAAGGCAGAATTAAAAATTGAAAATGGGAATTCTATTGTAGCATACGACGGAGGAGATTGTTTCTTTAATAAATATATGGGTGCAATAAGGAATGGCGATGGCTCTATTAATACACAATCATCAGGATATAATGCCCCCGATGGAAAATGTAAAAATTCTAAAAAAGAAAATATAGCTTACACATCTCCAAGCTATCGTGTGCCTAAAGATTTATCGAATAAAGATGGTATTGAAAAAGTTATCATCGCTCCCAACGGAGGAACAGATTATATTTATATCCCAAGCCATAATCCTCAAGTAATGAAAGTTCTCGTTAATTTTTTCCAAAGAAGGCAGGAATATTCAGCCCTATTTTTAGATGAAAGCCGTTACCATTTAGGCACGCATTTTCCTCGTGGAGTTCTTCCTCTTTCATATGTAAAACTTGAAAATAAATCGGGTAGAAATCCTGATATTGTTGTCAGTATGACAAGCAATGCCAATGTGATTGTAAATGGATTACCTGGAGTTGAGTTTGACTCGACAAGCGATTATGCTCTTCGTGGTGATCATGGATCCTTTGGTCGCATTGATGTTCACAATACGCTTCTCGCAATGGGTCCTAATTTTAATAACGCTATGAAAAATTATGTCCCTACAGGTAACGTAGATGTTGCACCCACGATTGCCAAAATATTGGGATTTACAATTCCAAATACCGATGGAAGAATTTTATATGAATCACTGAAAGGTTCTGGCTATACACAAGAAAGTTACAAAATAAATCCCCTTATTGTCACATCATCAGCATCTTGTGATTTAGAAATTTACGAACCAACGACACATCCTATTTCATTTATATCTGAAAATAAAAATAAATTTATAGATTCCGAAATTAGAAGTTTTTATACACAACTTAATAATAAATTAATTACTGCAAAAGATGGAACACGATTCGTTTATTTCGATTCTGCTGAAGCAAAAAGACAAAAGGGATGCCCTAAAGTCGGATTAACATTATTTAGTTTTAACAACTTAAATTAAGAATAATTTTTCAGTGCAATGTCTTTAAAGCCATAAAATATTTATTATTAACAACCCCACAAAGATTGTTTTTACTACATCCAACACTCATAAAGTTCTTTTTATTTTGTACATCTAATATGAATATAGAATAACCTGTAAAGTGATCATAAACTTTTTTAATTCTAAACTGAGAATTTATACCAACAGTGATATATTTATTAGTAGACGAGACTCCTATTATTGTTTTTTCTCCCTTAATATTTACTATATCATTTGTATGTACATAATTTTCGCTCAAATCAGATGAACATTTTGTTACATTTTTAGGTAAAAATTCAAAAAAAGTAGCTTCTCCCTTATCTGACATGACAAAATATTCTTTATTATTTAAAACCAGATTTTTCAAATATTCTTTATCATTATCAGCCTTAACAAATTCATATTTTCTACAATATTTAACAGCCTTTCCATTTAAATCTAATAATAAATTTTTATTTTGAAATGAAGATAATTGAATTTCAAAACTTCTATTGTATACTTTATTATTTACTCCAGTATATTTTAAATTTAAAAATGCCTTACCTGTAAAATGATTTAAAGGGCGATATACGATTTCAATATTGCAATACTCATTTCCTTTTACAATGGCATGCTCACAATTTAAATTTGATTTCTCTAAACTTAAAAACTTAGAATTTCCAGATAAAGATATTGAATTTATTTTAGCATTATCATTTCCTTTATTATATAATTTTATTTTGAAAATTTTTTTAATACCGACCTCTGAATAAATAGAAGCAATAGAGCGAAGCGGCTCTACCAAATCTTGACTGTCATCAACATGAGACAAATGAAATAACTTTAAATACTTACTTTCATCACTATCTATATAGTTAAAAAGCAAATCCATATTAAAATCTTTTAATACATGATCATTACTATAATTTGCAATTTTTATAGAGCAAAAGCTATATGGAGTCATGTTAAATAAATTGCAACTGCTCTCTTCATAATTTATTAAATAATCATTTATATCAGAAATCAAGCGAAAAGAATCTACTTTTACAGTAGAATTTCCATTATTTATTATTTTTATAATTCTGCTTGAAAAGCCATTTTTATCGAATATGTTTAAAGAATCAACAGAATCAATTAGCGCATCTTTCGCTGAGTAATTTAAATTAATTAGTTTTTCATTAGTAATTTTATTGCTTGATAAATATTCAATTTTAAAAAAAGAAACTCCATTATCTTCTATTGTCAATGGCTTAAATTTTATTGATATATTGCAAGATTCTCCAACCTTTAAATTTTGGCCAAAACTGCAACTACTATGCAGCAAGGAAAGTGAATTTTTATTATTAAATAAACTTGTATTTAAAATAACTGCCTTTTCATTTCCTATATTTTTTATAACAATATCTTTTTTTACTTCTTTTCCTAAAGGAGATTTTAACTCGTAATTTTCAGAATAAAGCAAAGGTTCGGACGAAGAATAATAGATTGTAAAATTGTCATCAAATTGATGTAGATCACTATCTAAATATATTATCTTAAATTCTAATTCACCAGTTTCAGCTTTTATTGGTTGATATGAAATATCTATCTCACAATAATCCTCTATATTTATTACATGATTTAAACATTTATTTGAAGTAATTTTAAAATTTTCTGGGTTATTTTCAAACTCTGTAAATATAATATTCGCTTTATCACTTCCTTTATTAAAAAATTTAATAGTTTTAATAATATTTTTTTCAGAAATTGAACTTATATAAATATTTTCAGAAAATAATTTTGGCTGAATTGAGTTATAATTTACAAAAATATCGTATTGTAATTTTTTATTATATTTATTACTATAAATCAAACTGAGCCTAGCAATTCCTTTTTGGGGATATGTCGGATTAAATTTTATAACTACATTGCAATTTGCATTTTTTTGTAATGAAATATTGCTACAATCTTCACTATATATTTTCATACTATCTAAATTATTTTGCAAAACAACATCTAAAAATTTCAAAATATCATTATTTACATTTGTAATTGGAATATCCAGAAAAGCCGATCTCCCAATTTGGGTTTTAATAGAATACTTATCTGTATTACTTAGACTTGAAATATCAACTTCATTTTTATTTAATTTAGCATTTTTATTTTTAAAAATGCAAGAATTTAAACTAAAAAAAATCCATATAATAAAAAGAAATATTTGTAAAATATTATTTTTTTTAATTTTCAAAATAAATCATTCCCTAAATATTTGGATTAATAAAATAAATATTATATAAAGAATAAAATTATTTTTTCAGATATTAATCAAAAATAACATGTCAATTATTTGTCTTTTAATGTCAATTTTTTTTATACACTATTATCTTTGATATTTTTCACCTGTCATTGAACGAAGACTGAAAATCTTTTATAAATTGAATTTGCTCATCACTATATTGACTGCTTTTTTTGAGCCCTTTATCTATAAACGATGATTTTTGATTCATGGGAATATCTCCAGGATTAAAGGTATATAAAATAAAAAAAGTGATTACACCCCAAAAAACTCCTGAAATTAAAAAAATGAATATGGCTTTCTTGACTTTCATATTTATCCATACTTAAATTTAATATATTTTAAATTTGTGCCCATAAAAAAAATTACCAGATTTTTTTTTAAAGTCTAGTTTAGGAAAATTGACATATGAAATTATTAAATTTAAAATTTTTTATTAATTTAAATGTTGCTATAATAATAAATTTTATTTTTTCTCACAATTGTTATTCTAGAACTATGGAAGAAATAATTAAAAGCGGTAAACTGAATGTTGCTGTTTTAAAACCTCAAAAAGATGAATTTGACACAAATCTCAGCATTAAGAAAAATAAATTGATTAAAGAATATTTCGAAAAATTCTCCTCAATAAAACTAAATAAAAGACTTAAATTAAATTTTATCTACGTAAACTCGTTTGCCAATTTCTGGGAAAATAAGCATAATCAAATTAATACAAATAGTTCAGAAAAACCTCAACTTTTTGAAAAAGTAGACGCCTATTTTGAATTGCTAAGTACAAGTAATTGGCGTAACATAAAAGCAACGCCAATAAATATTGCAAAATCTAAATTTTCATTAATTTGTGACTTTGATCCTCATTATATTAATTTAAATAGCAATGAAAAAATTTTACAGACCTTAAAAAATCCTTCCATAAAATTTATTTCTATTAAAGATAGCTACATAGACCGTTTATATAAAGGACTCAAAATTTCAGAAAATAAAATGACTTATATCACTCCTAAAAGAGGTCTTGTACAAGGGATGATCGATGATAAAGGAAAGAATTGTGCTTTTTCTGAAACCATGAATATTTTAAAATTTCTTGCCAACGGCCAAATTTATTTGATTAGTTTTTTACCCGGTGGAGATAACAAAGATCTTGCGTGGTGGGTTCCCAAAGACAGCTCCCAACTACATCAATTCATAAGCGAATTTCACGCATACCTTGAAAAATCGAAGGGTCTTGATCGTATTTACCTCACGCTTTTTGGCGTAAGCTATAACTTTTACAATTTTATTATAGAATTAAGCTCATCCCAAAATTCTTACTGTCAGTGAAAATCTGAAAACAAAAAACCCCGGTTTCGAAATTCAAAACCGGGGCTTTTTTATTGGAGCGGGAAAAGGGACTCGAACCCTCGACCCTCGCCATGGCAAGGCGATGCTCTAGCCAACTGAGCTACTCCCGCACCTGAGAGTAAGTTTTGATCTACTGAAAGTGATTTGCCGAGTCAAGTTGTTTCCAAAAAAAATTTTATTTTTTGCACAAAAATTAGATAATTTATTGACTTTGCTGGGAAAACTGAACTTTCCAGCGGTTTTTCATATCTAAAACACCTCCACCTAAGCTTCCTCCTCCCGGGCTATGCCCAACCACCTGAGATTCCGAAGTATTTTTATGTAGATCATATGGAATAGGCCATTCTGTCTGTTTCCGACTCATCCTATCCTCAATAAATTTGAAAAAATTATCTTCAATTTCCCAATGCGATAAATTTTTCTCAAACAAAAAACCCAAACGATTGAAAAGCGCTTGGACATTACAATCCGCTGCATATTTTAAAATTTTTTCAATATCAGGCAAATAGCCGCTTTTACGACAAAGTCTCACCAGTTCATAAAAAGGAGGACAATGTGTGGGTCTCTTGAGACAATCTACTAGTGTTTTTTCAAAGTTAGAAGTCAGAATAGCAAACTCAAGCCCATTATGAGTCAAAAAATGCGTTTCTAATCCATGTGGCTCTGGACTTTGACACCAAAAGTAATGGATACCTTCAAAGCGAAAAGAATTGAATTTTGTCGGGCTTACGACATAAATGGTATCGTTTTCTTTCAGAACTTCTCGCGCATGGAGTTGCAACGCGGAATGAAAGCCAACATAAGAGTAGGGAGTTAGCTTTCCGGCAATAGCAAACGGAGAACTTTTATCAAGATCGGGTCTTTCTCCTATTTTCGTAACACGATAAAGCCCTTGCCGAATGGGAAAAATATATCCTCTTGATGCAAGTTCACTTAATCTCTTGCGTAAGGTGTTTCCAGTCGTTTTTAGCTTTTCACGCGCCTCTTCTATTGTAAAGATTTGGCCCTGGCGAAAATGCTCATAAATCCTTGGTAACTTCATGTATCTCTCCAAGTGAGTACACTTTTATAGGCAAGTGCCATTTAAAGGATACTTTTGGGAGTTTAGCACGCGAGTTACTTTTTAAGAGATAAAGGTGTTAAGATGTTGACGGTAAAAATTTGGAAAATATTTTGGTTTCGGTATCTACTGGAAAGTTTAGTTTTTCTTATCCCATTTTTTCTTGTTTCTTTATTATTTTCATCTCATTTTTCATACATGGGAGAAAACACTTCTTCTATTTTTTTTATTATAATTAAAAGTCAACCTAATCTTGTATTAATATCTCTTTTTAAAATTTTATTTGTAACATTAGTAATTTGTTTAGGATTGCAGTTTGTTTCCTCTTCATTTTCTATAAAATATAAATTATTTTTCGGGTTTATTTTCTTTTTCTCAGCTATAATTAGAGTATGTTCTCTTTATCCGGGAGTAAGTGAAAACTGGTTGATAACTCAAAATTTAAACTTTTTTAGAGATTTTATTCAATTCATTTCTACTCTAAAAGAAGACTCAAAAAGAAGAGCTCTATTAGAATGGTTACCTTTTATTGTTAGTTTTTTCGCCTTTTTTATAAATCTTATGATTCACATGCGATATTTAACAAAGCAAAGTAGAATTGTAAAAAAAGCGCGTTCAAGTATTAACATTGATGAACTTGATAACGAATCTCGAATATTTTCTATTCAAGGTATGTCATTTTTAATATTCTTTATTTTTGGAACTGTTTTTTTATATAATATTTCATCTTCATTCCGAATTGATCTTCCTAAAAACTCAACAAAACAAGCTCGACCCCATGTTTTTATTTTTGCCATTGACAGCCTGCGTTATGACAGACTTGCTGATGAAAATTTTTCACATGTCATGCCCTTTTTAAAAAGCAAATTACCTAAAGCAGCGCTTTTTAAACCTATGCTTGTAGGAATTCCAAGAACATTTCCAAGTTGGGTTGAAATTGCCACAGGAACATATGCTTCAAAAACGGGGGTACGCTCCATGTTTCCGCCACGCAGCACTAAAATTGAAAAAAAAGAAACTATTTTTTCTGCTGCAAAAGACAGTGGTTATTCCACAATATTTGTCTCCGATTTTGCTGGTGATATTTTTCCAAGATATCCTTTTGGAGCAACAGAAGTGAATGCTCCTACTTCAAATTTAGAAGCACTTGTTGAAAATGGAATACTTGCAGCCCTCAGTCCGATTCAAGCCATTCTAACATTACCAAATATGCAACGCGTATTACCTTCTCTATTAGAAACTCCCGAAATTGCCGATCCTAGACTCGTTGCAAATACAATTTCTAGAAGTTTAAACCGTGTTGCCAATGTTTCAAAACCTGTTTTTTTAACAACATTTTTTTCATCAGCTCATTTTCCTTATGCCTCTCCAGGGCCTTGGTATGCAAAATTCCAAAATCAAATTCATAATAATCACTTGATTTTTAGAAAAACTCCCGATCAAAATGTAATAGGCGACAATATTAAATTAAATATTTCAGATGAAGTAAAAACACAAACTATCGCTCTTTACGATGGTGGGTTAAATGCCATTGATCACACTTTAAAAACTCTATATGAGCAATTACAAGTAAAAGGTTGGCTCAATAATTCTGTTATTCTTATTTTTGGTGATCACGGGGAAAATTTATATGAAGGCCAATTAGGTATGGGGCACGGAGATGGAGTTGCAGGAGAATTCTCTAACGTAACACCACTTGTGATATTTTTAAATGGCAATGCACAAACTGTTTTACAAGATAATGATGTCAAACAAATTGTTCGCTCTATTGATATTGCACCCACAATTGCAAGAAGAATTAATGTGAATTTAAATGAAGAAAGCTTAGATGGAGAACCCTTACTCGATACTAAAGAAAAAATACCGGATTTTCCATCAGATTCAGCTTACATGGAAACAGGAATTTGGTTCACTTCTGGAAATCAAACTCCGGAACACTTTCCTCGAATCATGTACCCCGGTGTCACAGCTCTTCTTGACATCGATGCAGGTATGAATTTTGAATTTATTGTGCGTCCCACTTACTCACAAGCTATTCCAGGAGTAAAAGAAAGAGCGTGGGTTAACGAAACATATCGTCTTATTGCGAGAACCACACCAATAGGTGTTAATTTGTCACTTTACTTAAGAACGGATCACAGCGCTAAAAACAATTTAATTGAAGATTCCTTAGAATCTAATAAATACAAAATAATTGCATTAGAAATGTTAAATCATATGAACAAATATTTAACTTCCCGCGGCGTTGAAATTGTACCCAATGGTAATGGTTCATTTTTCTATGCGGAGAATATTAGCCAATGAAAAAATTGCGATTAAAAAGACATTATATTCGTATTATTTTAAGACCCGTAAGAGTTTTAAAATTATCTCTTGTCTATTTTTATGGACGCATTGCTTTATCACTGGCGCTTCGCGGAATAAAATTACCTGGATTGGTTAAAATTAAAAATAGAATGCCCGCAAGTGCTTTAGGAGCTTATGAAAGACAAGTTCTTATTTATGATATAAAAGGTGAAAGATATTCTTTCCGTAAGGGACCATTATGGTTAAGAAAATTATTTGAAAAAATAATTCATATTCTATCAAAAAATCGTTTTTGGTTATTGATTGTATTTAAAACCATTGTTGCCTTTTTCATTATTACTATTCCAATATTAATATTCATTATTATAAGAGGCATACTTCCTGTTCCTGAAAGAGTCGGTTATACTCCAATAAAAATGAAGCTGAATGAAAAATCCAATATTAGAACAGATTGGTTATATACAGAAGCTCCTTTTTTAAACATGGAAGATTCCTATTATATAAAAAATCATTTTAATTATATTGATCCTGAAAATTCACGTGGTGTTAATGTTTCTCCCGTAATGGAGCCAAACTCACCTCCCGGATTAGTTCATTTAGGAATTGGTTATTATCCTGCAAAATTAAATCTTATTCGGGGATTTATAGTTGGAGAATCTTCTCCTCTATATATATCTCAATTAAAAAATGTTCCAATAGAAGTAGAACATGGAAATCGACTTCGCATTCAATATTATTTATTTCCATCAAAAGATGATTCCAGTTATCAATGTCAAATTGAACTTCAAGATCAATCTGGAAATATTATTGCAAATATTACCCAAACAACGCAACCAAAATTTAAACCTAGAACTCCCGGATCTCTTTCGGCATCTTGGAATGAAAGATTTGTTCCCAATAGCACTCCTTATATTGGAAAAGCTGAAGAATTTATTGTTAATTTAAAATCACCTCCAAAACAGATAAGAGCTGAAGTCAAAGAAATCAAACAAGCTCATAATGGAGAAGATAATAAAGATCTACAACCAACAACTGATCCTGATTACATGAAATCTTTTAAAATAAATTATCCCAATTCTAAAGGAAAAGATCTTACAAATAATAATTGTATTTTTGCATTAGGTGATTTCAGTTTTGAAAGAACAGTGATTCAACCTCCAAAAAGAAGAGGAATTATTTTTATTTTAGTTGATACTTTGCGAACTAAAACAGCTTATGATCCCGATATCATGCCGAATTTAAATGAATATGCGAAAAAAGAAGGAATTAAATTTTTAGAACACAGAGCACAGGCAAATATGACTGTACCCAGTATTATTCCCTTAATGACTTCGCGATATTCGAGAGATGTTGGATCAGTTGCATTTACCTATGCAGCCGATGCTGCTATGCGCAAAAATTTCTACGATAAACAAATTCCTACGCTCGCAACTTCAATGCAAAATTTAGGATATAGGGTCGGCGGCATTGGTTGGCTTTCTTTATTTTCTGAGGCTATGCAAGGCGGCGTTGATTTAGGTTTTCACAATGCTATCATTTCTGAAATTCCTGAATATGAAGCCCGTCAAATAACAGAAAACATGGGAAATTGGCTTGAAAATTATGGCGACGCTCCTTTCTTTTTATATTTACATTATAATACCGCTCATGGGCCTTATAAACCACCATTAGAAAAAATTGATTTTCAAAAATTACTTTCAAAACCCTTTGGATTAAATCAAAAAAAACAACTATACAATGGCGTAAGTCGCTACTGGGATGATGAATTTTTAAATATCATGCAAAAATTAAAGGATTTAGGATTAGAAAAAGATGTTGACATAATTATAACAGCAGATCATGGTGCGCAATTAGATGTGCAACCTTGGTATTATTTTTCAGGAGTTAATCAAAATCTTGATGGTGCTTATGCTGATAAAGGAAATTCATTACTCGATGAAGAAGTGCGTGTTCCTTTAATTTTACATCTTGCAAAAAATAATCATTTGAAGGGAACTGAAATTACAACACCGACGGCTCATGTAGATTTATTTCCCACATTATATGAACTTGCAGGCGGTACAAAGCCAAATGAAAATTGGCGCGGAATAAATTTAACTCCCGCTTTAAATGAAAATTCAAATATCACATTTGAAGAGCATCTAAATAAAAGAAAAAGTATCTATTTTGAAGGCCATAAATATGCTGGTCTTTTATACTGGGGTGAAAGTTTTGCAAATAATCCTATGAAATATGTAAGACAATTGACTCCGGATAGTGTCAAATTATATTTAACTCACAATCCATGGAGTGAAAAAATCAGTTGGTATCAACCCGAGATTTTTTCTTCTGTTAATTTAAAAGAGCATACTGAAAAACTTTTGCCCATGATTACTGGAGAAAATTTAAAAAATCTACGAAATGCTTATTATAGATATTCTCCTTCACATAAAATTATACGCTTTACCGCAAAATATTCAGGGGATTTTAATTTAGAAATTATTCTCAATAGAAATGATAAGGGGAGCAATCCGGTCGTTACTTTAATTCCTGAAGGAATTAAAGTAATTGAGAAAAAAGAGCTCAATAAAATAAGTTATACTTTCTCAGGAAAAATAAACAATGACGAAGGAGTTTGGATTAACTTAGGCGATACCACCCCCAGCGAAATTAAATTAGCTCAGGATATAACTCCCTTAATTTGTCCCAATGGCAATAAAACTCAGTCACATTTACTAGTCGATACTTTACAAAATCAAGCTTGCTCCTTTTTTCCCCCGCCCGATGGAATTATTGAATTAAACTATTCTTCCAAAGATAAACCCGTCGTTATTCAAAAAACCCTTTCCAGCGAACAGGTCGAACAGATAGAAGGAACAGGCGCAGGAGCCGCCCTGCAAAATGCATTACGAGAATGGGGTTATGCGAAGTGAAAGAATTCAAAATAATGGAAAAAAAGAAAATTGAAGAAGTTTTTTCAATATTAAACAAAACCTGGCCCGATGCAAAATGCGAACTCGAGCACAATAATCACTTTCAATTATTAATTGCTGTCGTCTTAAGTGCTCAGGCAACAGATAAATCTGTGAATAAAGCACTCAATCCTTTATATACTCAATATCCTCAATTTTCAGCACAAGATTTGGTAAAAATGGGTGAGGAAAAATTCTTAAATACCATTCGCAGCATTGGACTTGCTCCCACAAAAGCTAAAAATTGTTTAAAATTAGCAAATATGCTACAAGAAAACTTTGATGGAAAAGTTCCTCTCAATAGGACTGATTTGGAACAGCTTCCCGGCGTAGGACGCAAAACAGCCAACGTAATATTAAATGTCTTATGCGGCATGCCAACTATGGCAGTTGATACCCACGTGGAACGTGTCTCTCAACGCATTGGCCTTGTTCCTGCAACCAAAAATAGATTGGAAATAGAAGAAGGGCTTTTAAAGGCACTTCCTAAGAAATACGCTATAAAAGCCCATCATTTATTAATATTTCAAGGAAGATACCACTGTACCGCAAGAAACCCAAAATGCGAAACTTGTCCCATTGAACATCTCTGTTTAAAAAGAGGCGTTGTTACACATTAAATAAGAAGTTCATAATATCACCGTCTTTACAAACGTAATCACGACCTTCTTTTCTATATAACCCAGCTTCCTTTACTTTAGCTTCGCTTCCTAATCGAACAAGATCATCGTACGCATATACTTCTGCGCAAATAAATCCTTTTTCAAAATCCGTATGAATGACACCCGCTGCTTGGGGCGCTTTGCATTCTTTAGGTATTGTCCAAGCGCGTACTTCCTGAACACCTGCTGTAAAATAAGTCATTAGTCCGAGAAGAGAATAGCCGGTTTTTATAAGCCTATCTAAACCTGGCTCGGAAATTTTAAGATCATCCATGTATAACTTTGCATCTTCAGCTTCAAGCTGTCCTAATTCTTCTTCAAGACGTGCAGAAACAACAACAACTTTAGAGCCTTCTTTTTCAGCAATTTCTCTTAATGCTTTCACATGTTTTGAGCTGTTGCCATTATCAGAAAGTTCATTTTCATTAACATTTGCTGCATAAAGAACTTGTTTGCGTGTAATTAAGTGAAGACTTTGTAAGTAGCTGTCCTCATCTTCGTTTAAAGTTTGGAATGATCTTGCTGGCTTTAAAAGTTCTAAGTGAGCTTTTAGTCTTTGCGCACATTCATTTGCAACAAGGATTTTTTTATCGTTATTTTTTAATAAACGTGCCATTTTTTCAATACTTTTGTTTACTGTTTCAAAGTCACAGTAAACTAATTCCGTATTAATGGTATCAACGTCACGAGCGGGATCGGTTGAACCATCCACGTGGGTGATATTGGAATCTTCAAAGCATCTGACAACATGAACGATAGCATCGACCTGACGAATATGCCCTAAAAATTGATTTCCCAAACCTTCACCACGACTGGCTCCTTTTACGAGCCCTGCGATGTCAACAAACTCCATAAAAGTAGGAATGACCTTCTTCGCATTTATAATTCCGTTGATTTTATCTAAACGCTCGTCGGGTACGGCAACGCGACCCACATTTGGCTCAATTGTACAAAAGGGATAATTTGCCGCTTGAGCATTTGCCGTTCGTGTCACGGCATTAAATAAGGTTGATTTTCCCACATTTGGAAGACCCACAATCCCACAGTTAAAACCCATAAAAAATCCTCTTTTTCCTTTATATCCTTTGCCTTCAATTTTGGCAGCGGCCTAGCCTAAGACGATTTTCTTACTTAGGCAAGGTCAAAAAAAGAAGGGGAGTGCTACATTGGTTGACACTTCTGTAACTCGTGTTAAACCAGTCCTGAGCCTATGATTGGAGTTGACTTAGGTTGAGGCATTGTCCCACCGCGTTGACACTGTTCTGCTACAACTGGGAATTTATATTTGTTTTAAAGGAATATTACATGAATTCTGAAAACCTAAATAGAACAATAGAGGGAGCAACTGTCCAAGGACCGGCGGATGAAAACGACAACTCACCAATGGCGAATGATAAACTTCTTAGCTTTTCATCCTGTCCTGACGAATTCAAGCTATTTATAGAAGAAACCAGCCTTGAAAAGCTTGTCTATTGGAAACTTTATAATTTATTTGAAAAGTTTGATGAAGATTCACCAAATGACATTTTAAAAACTGTTTTAGCTCATGTGGAAAGACCCCTGTTTGCTTTAGTTTTAAAGAAAACAAAAGGAAATCAGAGCAAAGCAGCCGATGTGTTAGGTTGCAACCGCAATACTTTACATAGAAAATTAAAAGAATTTTCTATTGAACCCAAAGATCTACGTAAAGCATTGAGAAGCTCAGAAAATTCTCAGTCAAGAGCAACGTATAATAATAATAACCGCTTGGAAGAAATCTCTGTAGAAGCTAGGTAATTTTTGAATATGATTTGCCGTGTTCATCTCTATCGAATTCTAATATAGCTTCCAGATAGCTTTTTTTTAAAAAGCTATCGGTTTCCACATTTGATAGGTTTGTCCATGAACACTTCCTTACAAAATACACCTAGTATCGCCGGCCTTCCTCATTCCCGCGAGGCAGAACAGGCGGTTCTTGGAACTATTCTCGCCACACCTTCAAGCATTTTTGGATTTACAGACAAACTCATACCAGACTATTTTTTTGACCCTCAGCATAGAATTATTGTTTCTGCTATGCGGGAACTTGTAGCAGAGAACACACCCGCAGATGTGACTTTAGTCTATGGCAAACTCAGAGAAAAAGGCGATAATCTTAAAGTAGGAGATCTGGAAGGTGTCCGTAGACTTCTTGAGTTTAATGCCAGACCTGAGCTCTTAGGCTATTGGCTTGATGAGGTCAAAAAATACTGGGAACTTCGCATTGTTATTGAGGCTTGTGCCGAAATTGTAGCGCGTGGCAAAAAAGTTGCCGGAGCTAATGTAGATGAGTTCCTCAGCTATGCGGAATCGAAATTTACCCAATTAGCAGAATCCCGCATTACCACGGGCTTAATTCCTTCAGCTCAAGTTGTTCGAGAAACCATTCTCGATCTCGAAAAAATATTCCAAAATCCGGGTAAAATTACAGGGATTCCAAGTGGGTTTACGGACTTGGATAAAATCACTGCAGGTTTTCAACCTTCAGACTTAATTATTTTAGCGGCTCGTCCCGCTATGGGAAAAACCTCTTTGGCTTTAAATTTTGCGAGCAACGCCGTATTTTTGCATCAAAAAACGGTGGCCTTTTTCAGCCTTGAAATGAGCAATGCCCAGTTAATGCAAAGAATGCTTGCCACAGCAGCAAAAATTGAATCCCATAAATTTCGCGATGGTAAAATGACCAGCGAAGAATTGGCACGTTTATACCCTGAAGCCGCTTCCTTTCAAACAGATAAACTTTTACTAGATGACTCCCCAGGAATCAGCATTATCGATTTAGCCAGCCGCTGCCGCAAAGTGAAACGCGAAAAAGGGTGTTTAGACATGATTATTGTAGACTATTTGCAATTGATGTCTGCAAATACATCAGCAAAAGGGGCACAAAACCGAGAAAGAGAAATATCAATTATCAGTATGGGTTTAAAATCTTTAGCAAAAGAATTAAGTTGCCCCGTTATTGCCCTCTCTCAGCTCAATCGTGGCCTAGAGCAACGCCCCGACAAACGCCCCAGACCCTCAGATTTGCGTGAATCGGGCTCTATTGAACAAGATGCCGATCAAATTTTATTTGTTTATCGTGACGAAGTTTATAATAAAGACAGCCCTGATAAAGGGATTGCTGAAATTATTATTGGAAAAAATAGACATGGCTCCATAGATACCGTCAAGCTAGCCTTTCAAAGCAGTTTCACATCGTTTCATAATTTAGCTCGGTTTGATTCCTAAACATTTCTTCCTACTTTCAAATTCTTAAGAAAATATATAATAATTTCCTATTCCTATTTAAGAAAATAACCGAATGAAACATGGATTTATGCTCTAAAGCTTAGCAGGCCTGGAGAAATATTGTGTCGATTTCACCGTTTCATAACATTGATGTGATTCTGTTTTGTAAACCTTTTGATATCAAATTATCTTTATCAGAAATTAATGAACTCAGAGTCAATGTAAAAGAAAGTAACATTCAAGAAGAATTTTTAATTCAAAAGTCAGATCCCGAAAATTTAAAATTATTTATTTTAACTCCACAGCAATATTATAATAATAGAGATGAATTAAAAAAATTTATGGAATATGGCACCAACTCTAAACATACAGGCTTTATATTAATTGAAAATAAAAATGAAATTCCTACAATATTACTTAGAAAAAAAATTCTTTCGATTTATAAAGATCTTAACATCTTAGCCGATTTAAAATATCCTATTACAAAGCAGCAATTTTATCATGAAGTCAAAAATGCAATATACTTTTTATTTTTACATTCAAGTTATGACTATTTATCTTCATTTTCTGTATTAAGAGATTTGGAAAGCCAAGCCATGAAAGACATCAGTCAGGCTATGACTCACAAATCTTTTTTTGCAGGAGAATTTTTAGATCTCGTATTAAAAAAGAGCATGGAAATTACAACAGCAGATGCGGGTTTTATTCTTATAAAAGATAATATATTTGATCCTCCTGCTGAACCAAAAGAAGCAAATACGGCTCATATACTTAATAAACCTTTAAAATTTATTCAAAAATCTAAAATATTAAATAGTCAAAAATTATTTTTAAAAAAACAGCCACTCGATATTGACCACTCTCATTTAACAAAAATAATGGTTGAAGAAAAAGTTAGTGTTTCTTGGTTTGATGAAATTATTTCTGATAAAAAAAATAACAAAATAGTTGGATTCAAAAAAAATCCCCACCTTCCCGAAGTTGAATTTGATCATAAAACATACAAAATAAAATCTTATTGTGCTTTTCCCATTCAGCTCCCCTCTGGAGAAGTCGATGGCTTTGTGATTTTAATTAATAAAAGACTTTCTGAGGCAAATACTTTAGATAAACACTTAGATATTGATAACTATGTCACAAAATTTAATTCACATGATCTCAATTTAGTGGAATCATTTACAAATCAAGCAGGAATTGCTCTTGAACATGCAAAATTAATTAATGATTTAAAGAAAGTTTTTGAATCTTTTACGGCAGCAAGTATTATTGCCATAGAATCAAGAGATCCTACAACAAAAGGTCATAGCGAACGCGTCGCAACCTTAACAGTAGGCCTTGCGGAAGCACTGAATAAAACCTCAACTGGAATTTATGGATCCTTTGAATTTTCTAAAATTCAAATTGAAGAAATACGCTACGCATCGTTATTACATGATTTTGGAAAAATTGGCGTAAGAGAACATATATTAAATAAAGAAAAAAAACTTTTTAGTCACGAATTAGATAAAATTCACACGCGATTTTTTTCTATTCGAGACAAATTACATATTCATTTATTAGAGTCTTATATAAAAAATCTCATGCTAAAAAATGAGCCACCAAATCAAAAAGACATAGATAAATATAAACTGGAAATAGAAAATGTTACAAATAAACTCGTCAAATTTTGGGATGTCATTGTTGATGTCAACGAACCCGCATTACTCAGCCAAGAATTTTTTGAAAAAATTTCTGAAATTGCAGCAACCAAAATCATTGTAGGTGAAGAATCCTTACCTCTATTAACTGAAAAAGAAATTAATATTTTAAGTATTAAAAGAGGATCATTAAGTGAATCAGAGCGCAGAGAAATAGAAAGTCATGTAACACATTCTTACAATTTTTTAATTCAAATCCCTTGGTCAAATGAGTTACGTGATATTCCTGAAATCGTTTATGGTCATCATGAAAGACTTGATGGCTCTGGATATCCACGGAAATTAAAGGATAAAAACATTCCTGTCCAAGCAAAAATGATGGCCATTACAGATGTTTTCGATGCCTTAGTTGCCCAAGACCGCCCCTACAAAAAAGCCGTTCCCTACGACAAAGCTTTAAATATTTTGGCTGCTGAAGTTAAAAATGGAAAATTGGATGGAGAGCTTTTCAGAATATTTGTTGAAGCCCAAGTGGGTGACCTTATCATCCCACAAAATCAACCCCCAACTTCTTCTTCAGTTGCTTAATTATTTAAAATTTATTTCCTTTATAATGACTATTTGGTGACCCTTACGGGATTTGAACCCATGTTCCCATCGTGAAAGGATGGTGTCCTTGACCTACTAGACGAAAGGGTCGAACGACAGTAAGCACTACCTGTAGCAAAAACATTTTATAACCTCAATCAAATATATCAATATTTATGTTATTTACAAAATGCCTCAGTTGCATAAGCAGTTTGATTTAATAGCTCACCATTTATTTTTTTTTATAATTTTTTTGACTTTCAATAAAAATAATAATAATTGTTTTTTGGCTAGAATTTCAAGGAAAAAGTGGTTGATATAAAAAAATTTTAGAGGTCTTTGTGGAAAATTTACTTATAGCAAATAAAATAAATAAATATATTCTTGAAAAGAAATCATATGAGAATAGAAATATTTTTAAAAAAATCAAGCTCTATTTCAAGAAAAATTACATAAAAAAATATATATTAAAAAATTGTACCCTTCAATTAAATAAAGGAGAATCAATTGCTATTTTAGGAAGAAATGGCGCGGGAAAATCCACTCTTATTAAAATACTAACTGGCATTACAATCCCTTCTAGTGGCGATCTCATCGTTTGCCAATCTAAACCCCATTTACGAGAATCTCATTTTTTAAAAAATATTGGCGTTGTTTTTGGGCACAAAAACTCATTAGTTTGGGATCTTCCTTTAATAGATAGTTTAATTTTGCATAAAATAATTTATAATATTGATGAAGCACAATATTATAAAAAATTAAATTATCTTTTAGATATTTTAAATTTATCAGAATGCATGGAATCTAAAGTCAAGTTTATGAGTCTTGGTCAAAGAGTAAAATCAAATATTTTAATGAATTTACTCCATTCTCCTGCGCTTGTATTTTTAGACGAACCCACTATTGGAGTTGATATTGAGTCAAAAAATCAAATACGAGAGTTTATCAATTATGAAAAACAGCATAATAAAACTTCCTTTATAATGACCTCACATGACTCAACTGACATTGAAAATTGTAGTGACTATATTCATGTTTTATCTAATGGTGAAATTGCCTTTTCTGAAAAAACTTTTGAAACAAAAAACACTTATAAAAATAAAACCCAAATTATTGTCAAAAAATTAAATATTAATAAAGAAATTTTTAATCCTATTTTAAAAAATAACGATATAATTTTTAAAGAAACCATAAACTCATATAAATTAACCATTCCAAAAGAAAATGAAAGAGAGACTCTGAATTTTCTTTTGGCAAATAATATTGTTTCTTTTGAAATTAAAGCAATGACATTTGAAGACATTATTGCAGATATGTTTAATATAGCCGCAAATTTTAATAACGAAGAAGAATTCGAATATGAATAGATTAAAAATTAAAAATATCTACCAATTTATGAATGTGAGTATGAAAAGCACTTATATTGATAGTGGTATGTTTTTAACTGATATTATTATTGGAATATCAGTACCTGTCTTAATACAAATTTGCTTTTGGAGCCATGCCTTTAATAGTAATGTAAACCAAATATTCTATAATTTTACTTTTGATAAAATTATATTTTATGTTATTATTACGGTTATTTTGGGCAGAATGAATAATCCTTGGCATATTATTGACATCATATCTGGACAAATAAAAAGTGGCGAATTTGATAGCTACTTAGTAAAACCCATGACTCATTTTAGCTATTATAAAAACTTTTTTTATGGGCAAAATATAATATATCTTATAATATTATGTATTTTTCTCATACCCGCCTTTTTTATCTATAGCCATATTATTTACTTTTTTCCACTTGTTTTATTTTTATATTTTTCCCAGTACATATGCTTTCAAATGGGTTATATTTTTGGAATTTTAGCTTTTTGGGTTATTAATAGCAATTTTTTAGCTTTTTCATTTTTCGTACTCACTTTTTGTCTTGGTGGAATCATACTTCCCTTAGAGTTTTGGCCAAATATTCTGCAACCTCTTTTGGAATACAATCCGTTTCGACTTGTTATCTCAGGGGTTGCTGATATGGCTATAAACCCCAGTTTTCATAAAGTCATTAAATTATCAATAATGTATATATTTTATTACTTTTTATTTAAAATAATTATTAATAAATTACTTTCTCTTTCTAAAAATGTTTATAATTCAAGCGGCGGATAAATGAATATTAAATTATTAATACACACTATGATTTATAATTTTAAAAAAGAATTTTCTTACAAAATCGATTTTTTTGGAGATTTATTTTCAAATTGTATATTTTATTCTTTCCAATTGATTTTATTCAGCACAATATTTTCTTATATTAATCATTTAGAAAATTGGAATAAAAATAGTTTTTATTTAAGTTTTTTGTTTTATATTTTTATATTTTTTTCTATTGAATCTTTTAATAAATCTATCTCAGATTTTTTTAGAATGATATTTTCAGGAAAAATAGCTCCTTATCTTTGCTGCCCTATACCCTTATATTTTTTAATTTTTATTTACTTTTTTTCCCCTGCTAAATTAATACTCTCTTTTTTGTTTTTACTATATATATTATATTATTCTTTTCAAATTGGAATACTCCACAGCATATACGAAATATTACTTCTTATTCTTATTTTAGGAACTCTCATTTTTATAAATTTAATTTATATTTTTATGCTTAATTTTTTATCTCTTTTTGCTCAAAGAGAACTTCCTGTTGAATATATTCATCACGAAGTTTTTAGTTTAAATCTTATTCCCCCCACAATTTACAACTCAAAAGTATTTTATACCTTACTTATAAGCTTTCCCTTGATATTAAGTGCCGCTCTACCGGTGTATATTTTTGAATTTAAAAAATTTGAATTTATTTATTATTTATTACCTTTATTTTTTATAATGATATTTATTACCAAAATTCTACTTCGTAAAATAAAAAATTATTATGGAATGTTCGGCGGATAAGATTGAACTATATATATTAAACATTTACCGTTAATTTCACTTGAATATTATTTCGTGTTGCATTGGAATACGGACAAACAATATGAGCTTTTTGCACTAAGTCCTCAGCAGCCGTTTTTTGCATGCCAGGCAAAAAAACTTTAAGCTCAACCTCAACCCCAAAGCCGTTTGGAATGGGACCAATACCTACAATTCCTGTGATGGAAGTATCCGCAGGCAAAGTTATTTTATTGCTTCCGGCAACAAATTTCATAGCTCCAAGAAAACAGGCAGAATATCCCGCTGCAAATAATTGCTCTGGATTTGTTCCTACTCCCCCCGCACCACCTAATTCTTTAGGAGTCGTAAGACTCACTTCTAAAATACCATCTGATGATTTTGCCTTACCATCTCGTCCGCCCGTTGCCGTTGCTTGAGCACGGTATAAAACTTTTTCTACATTGGTCATTATTTTATCCTTATTACAATGGAATTCAAACCAGTTTCTCTGATCTAAAATATCTTAACAGAAATAAAATTAATATAAATATCATTTTATGAATAATATTTATATTAATTTTGGTATAAATTAATTTATTTTTTTGATAGCTAAAATTATGTCAAAATTTTGAGACATGACAAATTATCATAGCAAGACATATTATATTCATAATATTAATATGGAGGCCTATTTGAAATTAAAAAAAATAATATTTATCTTTATTTCTATAATTTTTCTGGCTATCATTATTAAATTTAATAAAATAAAAAAAAATTTTTGGGATGATAAAAAAATAGAGGCCATTTATAACAATATTTTCCCTTCATATGAAATTGAAAGTTTGACAATAAATTACAATAAAAAAAATAATAACGAAGTTTTAAACAAAAATAATATTCAAAATATTACTGATTTAAAAACTGTTATAAATAGCACAAAATATAATGAAATATCGTTTAAAAATTACTTAAAAAAAATCTCTAAAAAAACTGTTCCTGGAACTCATGAGTGGCTTCTTGCTCCCAAAACTTTAGCAATTGAAAAGAAGAAGATAATAAAATTTGATTCCCAAATTCTCTGGGAAGACGAAAATTTTTACTATATAAATGAAGGAGAGTACGGAATTAAAGGTACTGGAAAAAACTACAATCCTAATTATTCTCTGGTAGCTATTGATAAAGATACTTTAGAAATTGGTATTATCAATGGTTATTTTATTCTAAAACTTAAAGAAATTGAAAATAATCCAAAACAATTTGCAAAAAACCATGGTGTAAAATTTATTTCATATTACCCCAAAAGCAACACAATGATTATAAGAATGGAAAATGGTACAAATATTACTGAGACATTTCATAATTTGAAGCAAAGTCCGTCTATAAAAAACGTAGATGTTGAAGTGCTTGATGGATTTCCCATATTAGATTAGTTTAATTATTAGGAAATATAAATGAATTTTAGAAATTTTATATTCTTTTTCTCATATCTTTTTTTAAATAGCTGTTCCAAAGAAGATTTTAAAAACTCATGCCCAGATACACCACATTCAGGAGTCATTCCGCCTCCTCAATTCAACTCTAAATCAAATGAAGCAAAAGGCGATATTTTATTCAATCAACAATGGTATTTAAAAAATAAATATTCTTTATCTATTCATCTTATATTATAATAATATAAATATTTTTTTGTAATAATTAACACTTTTACATTATAAATACATAATACTTTATAATTAAAGTCGTTCAATATAAATAGACTCAATCCAAATTACTCCTCACCACATATTAATAGAAATTATTATTACTAAAGATTATTTTAGAAAAGAAATAAATCAATTTTAATAAAAAAATGCTGTATAAAAATAGCTCTTTACATTTACTTCATACTATTATAATAAAATAGATTGCTTGTATGAGTAAATTCAGATAATCACTGCAATGAGACATCTCAATATTTCAAAAATGAGGCTATCAATAAAATAATTCAATATTAAATTTACTATTTATTTTATCATATTAAAAACACAAAAAAAGGAATAACGTGAAAGCAAAAAGCATTATTAAATTTTTATTTATTTCTCTCATTTTTTTAAATTGCTCTAGAAATAATAAAATAAATAACTATGGTAACACAGGTTTATCTCCTGATATATTATTTAACCAGCAGTGGTACCTAAAAAATACAGGACAAATGACTTATTTTAATCTCAGAGTAAAAAATGGGATTGACCTTAATATTTCTTATCCTCAAATATATACAGGACAAGGAGTTAAAGCAATAGTTGCAGATGATGGCGTTTATTTTGACCACCCTAATTTGGCTCCTAATTTATTAGCAAACTTTTCTTTAGATTTTTCAGATTCCTCTCTAGGTAAAATACCCGTAAATAAACCAGAAATTAAAGACAAAATTAATGACACCCACGGAACATTTGTTGCAGGAATATTGGGAGGATCTCATAGCCAAAAAAAATGGATTCCGTGGAGTCGCACCAAACGTAAATATAGCTTCTGCAAATCGTTTATCTCAAGTAATAGACCATAATCAAATTTCATATTCAGACATGGATTTAAAACTTTATAGCCATGTCGAAAATAATAAAATTCAAATAATAAATGAAAGCTATGGTACAGCGGCCTATTCTTATACTTTTTCTCACAATAATAGCGATTTTATCGGAATGAGTGAAATAAATTTTATTACTGTGAAAGCATCTGGTAACCAAACATGCTCGACTGATTTAGCCAATAAATTTTATAATAAAAACAAATCATCAATTGATGCTAAATTTCTGAATTTTAATTTCCATAATAACGAAAGCTTGAAAGAGCTGCCTCACAATGTAAAAAATTATTATAAATCAATTCGACCACATATATCAACAATGGAAAAAACAGCATCGAATCCCTACCGCATTCTTGTTGCAGGTATAAGCCATAAAGGAGTAATTAATAATACTTCTACTTTTGGATCGAATATTTGGATATCAGGATTTTCAGGAGGCTCTTCGTCAACAACCTTAAGCAAGGATTCATTGAATATCGATCCCAAATATGTTGGAATTTTAACAACAACTATTCCAATAAATCGGCCATATGGAGGGACCTATTTTAATAAACGCCTTCTCCCAGAAAATAGGGAAGGATATTACAATACAGAACTTTCAGGCACATCATTTGCCACTCCCATGATAAGCGGCGTCATTGCTTTATTGTTAGAAGCAAATCCAAACTTAAGCTATTGGGATGTAAAGTATATTTTAGCCAAAACAGCGAATAGAAACAAACTTGTTTCAGATCCTTTGCCTAGTTGTATTAAAATACTCAGCATCATTGGTGACTTTTCAAGTGATTTTTTGGATCTTTGGAAAACAGGCTGGGTTGAAAATAAAGCCGGAAATTTTTTTCATAATTATTACGGTTTTGGTTTAGTCGATACGGATAGAGCAATTGAAATGGCTCTTAATATAAAAAATGGAGTAACTCCTTCACCTTATCAAGGAAAAAAAGTTCAACGCATTCAGAATTCTCTTGAAATTCAGAATAATTCTAATCAAATTATTCCCCCCAATTCAAGCATTACAAGTGAATTAGTAATTACAGAAAATATCAACATTGACGGCGTTCGAGTTACTCCTTATATTTTAGCGGCAAAAGCAGATAGCATATCAATCCAACTTGTTTCTCCTGACGAAACCACTTCTCAGCAACGCGGAACACATAGTACCATTTTATACCCAGGAAATTCTATGATTCAGCTTAGTGAAGATGAATCAGTGATTGAAGATATGCCCTACCCTGTTGACGATTATAAAAAGGATCTCAATGATAATTCAGGAGCCTATTTAACAAATGCTTTTTTCGAAGAACGCTCAAAGGGAAAATGGAAAATTATTATTACAAATCATTCCTTGGATAAAACATTCTACTTAGAAGGCTGGAAACTTGAGATTTATGGACATTGAAATTATTCCTCAATAAAACTGAAGAATAATTCTCAAAATTATGTTTTGTTATGAGCAAGAAATATTCCCTAAAATTATGTCAAAATCTTGAAAGATGACAAATTATCATTGTTAGACATATCATATTCATAAGATTAATAAGGAGGCTGAATTGAAATTAAAAACTATAATATTTATCATTTTATCTATAATTTTTATTATTATCATTTTTAAGTTTAAC
This sequence comes from Silvanigrella aquatica, assembly GCF_001907975.1. Classification (NCBI taxonomy): domain Bacteria; kingdom Pseudomonadati; phylum Bdellovibrionota; class Oligoflexia; order Silvanigrellales; family Silvanigrellaceae; genus Silvanigrella; species Silvanigrella aquatica. Next base: position 267,424 of record NZ_CP017834.1, on the reverse strand, counting down.
AAAGTAAATGTGCATAATGAAAATGACAAAAAACCAGATACCATTTTAAATCTGACAAATCAAGTACAAGACAATGTAAAAACCCCATTAAATGATAATGAGAAAAATAAAAAAGATAGTCAAATTATTAAAGATTTACAGCCTCAGAAAATAAATGACCGAAATAAAACGAAGTATACTGAATTTGCTTTTAAAAACCATTTAAAAGCAAATTCTAAAAAAACGGTTCCTGGAACAAAGGAATGGTTTCTCGCCCCTAAAACATTAGCTATCGATAAAAAGAAGATAAATAAATTTGATACTAAAATTCTTTGGGAAGATGATCATTTTTACTATATAAATGAAGGTGATTTTGGAATGAAAGGCACTGCCAAGAATTTCAATCCCAATTTTTCATTAGTGTCTATCGATAAAAACACGTTAGAAATTGGGATTATCAATGGTTATTTTATTATAACACTTGCTCAATTTGAAAACAACCCAAAACAATTTTCAAAAATTCATGGAGTCAAGTTTATATCATATTATCCCAATAGCAACATTCTGATCGTAAGAATGAAAAAAGGGAAAAATATTTCCGAGACATTTCAGATCTTGAAACAAAGTCCGACTGTAAAAAGTGTGAATATAGAAGTGATTGATGGATTTCCTGTGTTGAATTAATTTAACTTTTAGGAAAAAAAATATGAATTTTAGAAACTTTAAATTCTTTTTATTATTATTTTTTTTTAATAGCTGCTCCAAAGAAGAGCTTAAAAATCCTAATTCCAATATACCCATTTCAGGAGTTACTCCTTCTACTCAATTCAGTTCTAAATTAAATTCAAATGAAACAGCGAACGATATTTTATTTAATCAACAGTGGTATTTAAAAAATACAGGACAAATGACTTATTTTAATGAAAAGCTAAAAGAAGGAATTGACCTTAATATTTCTTACCCTCAAAAATATACGGGAAAAGGTGTAAAAGTTCTTGTTGTTGATACTGGAGTTTATTTTGATCATCCTAATTTGGCTCCCAATTTGCTAGAAAATTATTCTTTAGATTTTTCTGATTCTTCCTTAGGTAGCAAAAAGGTAAGTAAACCGAAAATAGACAAAAAAGAAAATCCTCATGGTACTAAAGTAGCAGGAATTTTAGCTGGCGCTTATACAAAAGAAAATGGATTTCGTGGCGTTGCTCCTGATGCAAAAATAGCTTCTGCAAATGTAATGTCCTATTTAAAAAATTTAAATCAAATTTCTTATAAAGATATGGCTTTGAAGCTGTATAATCATATAGAAAAAAATAAAGTTCAAATCGTCAGTGAAAGCCTCGGATATTCAGGATTCGAATTTAATTTTTTACACGAAAATATTGACAGTCTTGAAATAAGTGAAAAAAATTTTTTTACTATAAGATCTTCTGGAAATTATACTTGCGCTAACGCATTAGCACAAAAATATCTTAATAAAAATCCCTCTATCAAAAATGAGGTTGATAATTTTGAATTTAAAAATCTTGAGAGTTCAAAAAAACTTTCCCCTTTAGCAAAAACTTATTTTAAGGCAATTAGACCACATTTATCATCAATGGACATTGAAAAATCAAACCCTTACCGCATTACTGTAGGAGGTATAAACCACCAAGGTATACTATTCGATCGGTCAAGTATTGGTTCAAATATTTGGATATCAGGGTTTGCAGGTGATAAAGCTTCAGATCTCATTCACTCTTCCAAAGCAGAGACTTCAACCCCAATTCGTATCTTAACGACAACCATGCCAGAGAGTAAAAATGAAAATGCAAAAACAGATTTCGATAAAGGCTTGCTCCCAGAAAATAAGAAAGGTTTTTATACAACAGAAGCTGCTGGCACATCAATGGCAGCACCCATGATCAGTGGTGTCATTGCTTTAATACTCGAAGCAAATCCAAACTTAAGCTATTGGGATGTAAAATATATTTTAGCTAAAACTGCAAATAGAGAAATACTTGCTCCCGATCCTATTCCCTATTGCATAAAAATTCTTAATATTATTGGAGATTTTTCTAGCAATTTTATGGATCTCTGGAAAATAGAATGGGTTAAAAATAAGGCGGGTTATTTTTTTCATAATTACTATGGTTTTGGTCTTGTGGACGCTGATAAAGCAGTTAAAATGGCTCTTAAAATGAAGCGCGATGAAATTCCTTCACCATATAAAGGAAAAACTATTGTACATATTAAAAATATGCTTCATACTAATTATCAAGTTATACCTCCAAATTCAGGTATTATAAGTGAATTAGAAATTAAAGAAAACCTGATCATTGATGCTGTTCGAGTTTCTCCTTATATTAATGCAGAAAAAGCGGATAGTGTTGCAATCCAACTTGTTTCTCCAGACCACATCTCTTCTAAACAGCTCGGCACACGCAGTACAATTTTATATCCGGGTAATTCTATGATTAGATTAAGCACAGACGAATTAAAAGTTGAAAATGCATCGTACACAGTTAACGAATATAATTCCTCTGCTTATAAAGACATAGGAGCCTATTTAACTAATGCTTTTTATGCAGAACAATCACAGGGAAAATGGAAAATTATTATTTCAAACAGTTCTTTGGATAAAACATTCTACTTAGATGGCTGGAAACTTGAAATTTATGGGCATTAAACAAATACGATGAAAACAAAAAAGCCAACCTAGTAAGGTTGGCTTTTTTTATCTGAAGAGTAATGGTGACCCTAACCGGATTCGAACCGGTGTTACCGCCGTGAAAGGGCGGTGTCCTAGGCCTCTAGACGATAGGGCCATTTCTTCCGTGAACGGGTAAGTATGCTTTCAGAAGAAAAGAGTCAAGCGTTTTTGAAATTTTTTTTTAGCCTCATCTACCACCTCAGAGATATTGAGTTTTTTTATAGGTCGTAAGAAATTATTGTGTCACACTTTGTTTCATACCTACCGACAAGGAGATATCTTGATAAAAGGAGTGCGTTGTTGCAGACGCACGCTTTTTTCTGTTTTTTAGGAGGTTTTTTCTATGGTTCAAGATCTTGATATGGTTAAAAAAGTATACTCAAATTTCAAATCTAATGTGGACTCTGCGCGCAAGCTTCTTGGCCGTCCCATGACCTTGACCGAAAAAATTCTCTATGCACACCTAAAACCAGCAAATGGCGGAAAAGGCACAGATCTCAATAATTTCGGCAGAGGCAAAGACTACGTCGACTTCTATCCCGATCGCGTGGCTATGCAAGATGCCACCGCTCAAATGGCACTCTTACAATTTATGTCCGCAGGCATTCCTAAAGTTGCCGTGCCTTCCACCGTTCACTGTGACCACCTCATTCAAGCGGAAGTCAACGCCTCCACAGATCTTGCCACAGCAAACCGTGAAAACTCAGAAGTTTATGAGTTCCTTGCCAACGTTTCAAAAAAATACGGTATTGGCTTCTGGAAACCGGGCGCAGGTATTATTCACCAAGTTGTTCTTGAAAATTATGCTTTTCCAGGCGGCATGATGATTGGTACAGACTCACACACACCAAACGCCGGTGGCCTTGGCATGATTGCTATTGGTGTTGGCGGCGCCGATGCCGTGGACGTTATGGCTGGGATTCCTTGGGAACTTAAGTTTCCAAAACTCATCGGCGTAAAGTTAACAGGCTCTTTAAAAGGCTGGGCTTCAGCTAAAGACATCATTCTAAAACTTGCCGGAATTCTCACAGTAAAAGGCGGTACAGGCGCTATTGTGGAGTATTTTGGTTCAGGCACAGCAACTCTCTCCTGCACAGGCAAAGGCACAATTTGCAACATGGGAGCAGAAATTGGAGCAACCACTTCTATTTTCCCATATGATGTGCGCATGGCTGATTACCTTAAAAAAACAGATAGAGCTGAAATTGCGAACCTTGCAGACGGCGTTGCCGATTATCTCAAAGCAGATGTAGACATCGAAAAAAATCCGGAAAAATACTACGATCAAGTTGTTACCATTGACCTCGACACCCTTGAACCACACATTAACGGCCCTTTTACTCCCGACCTTGCCACTCCTATTTCACAATTTGCAAAAGCAGTGAAAGAAAATGGTTGGCCAAGTAAATTAAGTGCTGCTTTAATTGGTTCATGTACAAACTCTTCTTACGAAGATATTGATCGCGTAGCAACCGTTGCAAAACAAGCAGCAACACAAAATCTCAAAGCAAAATGTGAATTTTTAATCACACCAGGCAGTGAACAAGTGCGTGCGACAATTGAACGCGATGGTCAATTGGGCGCCCTCGACAAAATGGGCGCGAACGTCATGGCCAATGCTTGTGGACCTTGTATTGGACAATGGAAGCGCCATGGTTCTCAAGAAAAAAATTCCATTATTACAAGTTTCAATCGTAACTTTACAGCTCGTAACGACGGAAATCCTAAAACCCACGCTTTTGTTGCATCTCCTGAAACCGTAATTGGTTTTGCACTTGCGGGTGATCTCAGTATTGATTTCACAAAAGAGCCTGTAACAAACGAAAAGGGCGAAAAAGTCATGTTGCAAACGCCAAAAGGACTCGATCTTCCTGATAAAGGCTTTGTAAAAGACGAACATGGTTACGTTGCACCCGCAGCAGATGGCTCCTCTATAACCGTTGCCATCAATCCAAAAAGCGACCGTTTACAAGCTCTCAGCCCGTTTAACGCTCCGAGCCTAGATAAAGACTTTAACGATCTACGCATGCTAATTAAAGCAAAAGGAAAGTGTACTACTGACCATATTTCTATGGCAGGTAGCTGGTTGAAATTCCGCGGTCACCTCGACAATATTTCTAATAACCTTCTTATTGGCGCTATCAACTCCTTTAATGGAGAAGCAAATAAGGTTAAAAATCAAGCTTCTGGAGTTACAGGAGCCGTGCCTGCAACGGCGCGCGACTACAAAGCTCAAGGCATTGGCTGGCTTGTTGTCGGTGAAGAAAACTATGGCGAAGGAAGTTCCCGCGAACACGCCGCTCTTGAGCCACGTCACCTCGGCGGAAAGGCCATTGTTGTAAAAAGCTTTGCGCGTATTCACGAAACAAACTTAAAGAAACAAGGTATGCTGCCCTTAACTTTTGCAACCCCTGCGGACTATGATAAAATTCGTGAAGACGATACTTTCTCATTAAATGCGAAAGATCTCGCACCAGGCAAGCAATTAACTCTCTCCATTAAACATGCTGATGGGCAAACAGAAAGCATTATGTTGAATCATACTTTCAATGAACAACAAATTGGCTGGTTTAAAGCAGGAAGTGCCTTAAATTTAATTGCAGCAAATAAAAAATAAGACGAGTTTCCTCACCATCACAAGGTTATTTTCTTGTTAAAAGAAAATAACCTTATTTTTTTCACTAATATTATTTCTCGTTTATTTTCCAAATTTTCAAATAGGCTTTTTCGTATCCTATATTTGATTCAATACTCTTATTATTTAAATTTTTTAAAAAACTTGTTGTAACCAGAATGGGTTTTGTTACAAATCCGCTTGGTTTTTCTCTTGCAAAGGCGCGATTGAGTTCATCTGCTATTTGCCATCCCTGAGTGCGCAGAGGCTCTGCAACCGTTGCCACTTGCTGTGATAAACCGGATTTAATTCTACTAATAGCAGAATTAGAACCATCTCCAGCAGAAATATTTTTAATATCTTTTCTTTTAGCTTCATTAAGAGGAGTATTCATATTATCAAAATAGATATCATTAATTGCTAAAGTGTGAGTCCATTGTTTACCAAATTTTTTAATCAATTTAGGCACAACTAGAGATACCTCAAATGCGGCATTGGCAATAGGAATATTTTCAATAGAAAGAACGCTGCATCTTTTACATTTCTGAATTTCTTCTTTCATTGCTTTTGTTTTTGCATTTGCGACGTCAAATCTATTGTCATTAAAAATAACAACACCTACTTTTCCTTTAGATTCATTAATAACGTAACGAGCTGCTACTGTCGCAACCTCATTTGAATCTGTTGCTACATTTACGAAAAGATCGGGGTGAGTTCCAGGACGCTCCGCCGCATGCCATCCCACAAGAGTGATATGTGCTGCTTTAGCCTGTTTTATATTTTCTGAAAAATCTGTAGGTTGAAATCCTCCCAAAACAATGGCATCAGGTTGCTGTTTTACAGCATCCTGAAGATCCTTTTGAATTTGTTCTTTGCTGCCATTCCCATTCATAATTCCCAATTTCCAACCTAATTTTTTTGAAGCATCTTCTAACCCACGATAAACTGCAGTCACACCTCCATTTTGATAATCTGATGCTATATAAATAATAAATTTAGATTTTTGTGCGAGTGGCCCCAAAGTAGGACCATACCATTCTTCTGCAAAAACGAAGGAAATCATATAAAATGAGGTTATGAATAATAAAAATATTTTTGTTAATTGTGTCAAATGCATTTGAAACCCCACGTTAAAATTTTACAAACGGCATCATTTAACAAATAGCATTAAAAATATTGTTGAAATAAAAAGCGTCAAATTAGCAACAAGAAATTTTTCTTTAAAATTAAAAAGAAATTTATATAAGTTATTTAATGACAAACTTTTACCTCCTCAGAAATAACTTCTTCATTTTCTTTTTTTCTAAGAAATAAACTTATAAAAAATAAATACAAAAAAAATACTGTAAAACCAAAAGCTCCTAATGCAATATTACTTTGATTCTGATAAAAATACTCCATAGATTTGATCCCTAATATCACTATAAGCATTGCAATAAAGCTCAATAAAGCGGCTACAGAACTTTTTGTCGCAGAAGAAGAAAATAAGACTAATCTGTTAATGGGAGAACTTACAATACCTAAACCTACGGAGTATAAAAAGTAAGGAATAATAATAGTAAGGAAATGTTCTTGAAATAGGATTGAAAACAGAAATGCAGCGATAAGACCATTCCCTAAAATAGCACTACCAATCATAATAATTTTATTAAGTGAATAAAATTTTAAAAGATTTTGGAGATATAAAATGCCAATAATCACGCCACCAAAAAAAGGGATTTGGCATAAAGCATACTCCACATTGGATAATCCCGCCTTTTTAATTAATAATAGGGGAGAAATAGCTATCCAAACAACAAATGGAATTTTAATCAGACCAAAAGAAATAACTCCCATTATAAATTTTTTATTTTTTAATATATCGATATAATTTATTATTATATAAAAAATTGATATTTTTTTAGAATTCTCCTTGGTAATTTTAGAAAAAGATGACAATTTTTCTTCATTAGGAAAAGAAAAATAAAACCCAAATAATGAGATTATTGCTATAAAAGCAATAACAATATTAATTCCTCTCCAGTTATAATATTCCAAAAATAAGCTCCCCGCTAAAGGCCCAAATAAGGGGCCTAAAATTGAGATTGCATTCATGAGAGATATTATTTTTACAGCTTTTTTTTCCTCAAACATTTCTTGAATTATTGTGTACCCAATGACACCAATATAACACACCCCCATTCCCTGCATGTATCTTGATATCTGAAATTGATAAATGGATGTTGACAAAGCACTTATGAAACATCCTAATATAAAAAAGAAGACTCCAAATAACATAAATCTTCTGCGTCCATAACGATCGGACAGAGGTCCTAAAAATATTTGTAAACTAGCCGCCCCTAAAATAAATACACTCAGAGAAGTAGAAATATACTCGTCACCTACCGAAAATTCATTCACAATATCAATCATGGCAGGCATAATCATATCATTTGATAAATAAACACTAAACTCATAAATTAACAAAAAAATAACGAAAAATACAAATATATTTTTAGATATATGACCTGACATACCATACTCATTTTTTAAATTTTAAGCAAAACTCAACTTACTGACAGATGAAATAATTGAATAATTTATATAATATTTTATATTTTTTAAAAAAATCACTGTACAAAAATAAAGTATCAGAAATATTTCTTATATTAAGATAAAAAATATTAAACTATTTTTATATTATAAATTAAAATTGATCAACATAATCTTAATAAATTTATTTAAATAATTAAAATATTATGAAATAAATATTACGATTTTATTAAAAATAAATAAAAATTTTAATTATTTATTTTTATTATAAATTGATTTTAGTCAATAAAATATATATTTAAAAAAATAATTCTTTATTAATAAAAATAACAAGATATATAGAAATAATAATATAAACATTTTAAAACACAGGAGTCGTAAGAGATTAAATGAATAATATAACGCAAAATCAAAAATCAATAATTAGTAACAAAATTACCCCCCAAAACTACAAAGTATTAATTCATAGTAAGGCTATATCAAAAAACTATAAATCATCAATGAATAGCAAAATTATTACAAATGATAAAATTACAGAAGATCTACTTAAAAAATTGTTTAATGAAGAAATTTTAGCATTGAGAATTCCAAATTATATTTCTAATTATTTGTCAGAAAAGCTGACAAATTTTTATCTGAATCATCCTAAACTGGAATGCCACCCCCATGATCTCAAAGTAAATGATGAAATCCAATTGGTTGACTATGGCGTTGACAGAGTAGGAGTTTCTTACAATACCACTTTTGGTCATTTGAAAAACAGCCCTAATTACAAAAATTATTTTAATAAAGCGATTCCTGCAATTCGTGAAATAAGGCAAGAATGTGCTCCAAATATTGCCCCCTTTGATAAGCTCAGATTAGAGCTTGATGAAATCTGGAGTCCAGGAGCAAGCATTGCTAATTTTGAAGGAAAAAAAATGCATGTTGGTATTGCACGTATTATGAAACGCCCCGAAAAATCATACATGGTTGAAAAACAGCCGCACTACGATGGACTCCAACAAAAAGGCGTAAAAATACGAGGACAATTTTCTGCAAACATTTATATAGCAATGCCCAATACAGGAGGAGAGCTTGAATTATGGGATGTTCCAGGAATTCCTACTGATCAATTCATTGAAGACTCTTCAGAAATAAATTGGCGCGAGATTTTACCTCAATCTGTCCTTGTTAAACCTGAAGTGGGAGAACTCGTCATTATAAATACGAGAAAACCTCATGCCGTAAGAAATTTTACCGAAAATTATAGAATATCTTTGCAAAGTTTTATAGGAGTAAAAGAAGACGAGCATTTGATGATCTGGAATTAATATCATTTTATTCTAATTATTTAATGCTATTTTTAAATTAAAAAATTTTTTCCATCCTACTTAAAGCTTCTTCTAATTGGCTTTTTGGACAACCAAAATTCAAGCGCATAAAGCCTTCACCTCCTTCACCAAATTTAGACCCTGGATATAAGGCCACATTGGCAACTTCATGCATGCGTTTTTTCAATTCTCCGTCATTTAGTTTTAAATTTTTAAATGAAATCCAACCTAAATATGTAGCTTCCGGCATATAAAAAAGCACGTTTTTAAAATTGCATTCAACCCAGTTTTTAACAATATTCCGATTTTGCTCCAAATAGGGCATGAGCTCTTTATGCCAAGAATAACCAAATTTATAAGCGGATTCAAATGAAACAATAGCCATAGCTGAGGGAAGTGTCAGATGAAAACGATCAAAAGCGGCATTTATTTTATTTCTTAGTTCTTTATTTTTAATAACAATAGCAGAAGAAGAAATTCCTGGTAAATTAAATGTTTTCGATGGAGAAATACATGTAATAGTGTTTAATGATATTTCATTATTTAAGGAGGCAATACTTATGTGTTTATGAGGTGAATATATCAAATCACTGTGAATTTCATCTGAAATGAGAGTGACATTATATTTCAAACATATTTCCGCAAGCTTTGAAAGCTCATCCTTTTGCCATACTCTTCCAACGGGATTATGTGGGCTACATAATATAAACAATTTTGCTTTTTTATTTTTACATAGATCTTCAAATTCCTCAAAATTAATTTCATATTTTCCATTTGAGTTTTGCTTTAAACGATTCAATAAAATTTGACGATTATTATTTCTGATCACTTCCATAAAAGGAGGATATACCGGAGGCTGAATAATAACACCCTCGTTTTCATTTGTTAATGAAAAAATAGCTAAGCTAAGAGTTGTTACGATAGAAGGACTATACAAGCACCAATGCGGTTCTACTTCCCATTGATGAAAATATTTTAACCATTTTATTAAAGGAATAAAAAAGTCGGAGGAAATAAGAGCATAACCAAAAGAAGGATGCCTTGCGCGCTCTTGAATTGCTTTTAAAATTTCTGGAGCACATGAAAAATCCATATCAGCCACATGCATAGGTAAAACATCTGGGTAACCAATAAATTTTTTTCTGCCATCCCATTTAAAAGAATTTGTACCTATACGATTCAAATTTTCATCAAAATTATATTTACTATTACTGCTCATATATTCCCTCAATATTATTTGTCAAAATGGGGAATGCGATAAATGATCATATCCAATTCGGGAGTAGGTCTTCCCGAATGCTGAGAGTCCACAATAATGTTTAAAGCATTCTTTATTTCTAATGCCATATAAGCCAAATTTAAATATTCATTTTCAAAATTAGCTACTACTTCATATTTTTCAGATATAATACGCACTTGTTCTGCTTTAAATAATTGATCATCTGCAAATGGATTTGCTTTTAAAATAAGATTTTTTTCCTTAAGTGGAAAATTAAATTTATTCAATTGCTCTAATGTCCCATTATACATAGAATGCTCATATCTACCCGTGAGATAAAAAATTTCAATATTATTTTTATATATTTCATTCACAAATATATTTGAATTATTTATTATTTGATCGTAATTGACAAGACTTTCTCCATCAAAAAACTTTCTTTTCCAAACTCTTTCAATTGAAGAGAAAAGGGCTGCGATTTGCTGATTTCTTAAATCGAATCCTGAATTTTCAAACATATGAGACAAACTGTAACCAACGTGACTATAATTAATTTTTGCCACTTTTTGCACAAGACTTTGTTCAAAGTTGGCAGCAGCTTCAGAATTTAACCATTCTTTAAGTATTCCAATTGTACGATATCCTACATCAAATAAAGTACCATCTAAATCAAAAATACAGGCCGCTGGCTTCTTTACTTTTTTAGATTTTTTAAGAATTAAATTTAAAATTTCTAAAGAATTTGTATCACGAATATTCCAAAATTTAGGCTCCGAACGATATATGCGACTGCGAGGGTGGGGGTGAGGAAGCCCCATAGCAACTTGTTCTGCAAAAAATTTATCTACGGCGTGTTTTATAGAATCACATGCCCGTTCTAAAATAGGATGGTGTGATGCATCTGTTTCTTTTTTTATAGTGTCAATTTGATTTTGAATCACATGCCACAGTTCATTTGAGTCCATTTTTATTTCCTGTTTCGTTAAACAATTCATCAAATCACAGTTCAGAAGGCATAACATGAGAACGAATTATTTTCACGCCATTTTGTATACATTTCCATTCAAATTCTTTTGTGACTTTATCTCTTGAGACAGGTTCAATACATTCAGGGTAAAGTTTTGCTAAAAATGATTTCCTGGACAGCCCAATTAAAATAGGTTTGCCTAATTTAGAAAGATTATTTAAAAAATTTTTCGATAATAATTCTAAATTATGTTCTAATAATTTTCCAAAACCAATACCCGGATCAACTGCAATAAATGAAACTCCTTCTTTTTCGACAAATTGAATTTTTTCTTTTAAAAAAGAAATCACTTCATGACCGCAATCACGATATTGTGGATTCAGCTGCATATTATTAGGCTTACCTTGCATATGCATGATAATATAACCTAATTTATATTTTGCGGCGACAAAGGCATTATTAATTTTAATATAGGAATTATTTTCTAGCTCAATCTGTTCTTCACAAGAAGAAGAAAAGGGATCATTAATAATATCAATTAATCCCTCTTTTGCTAACCTATTTGTAACAAGAGGAGAATAGGAATCAATACTTATTAATATATCTTTTGGCAATATAGCTCTTGCAGAAAAGATCACTTCATAAACACGCTCTAGTTCCGTATTTGCATTAATTTCTTGGGGGAATGGTCTTGTAGATACCCCACCAAAATCTATAATTTTTGCTCCTTTATTTACTAACTCCTGAGCTCTATTCAATGCCTTTTGCTTAATATTATACAAACCACCATCGCTAAAACTGTCAGGTGTTAAGTTAATAATTCCCATCCAAATCGAATTGTTTTTACGGCATAGCTCTTCAAATTTATGAGCACCTGTTAAATTCATTTATTTCCTTTTTTTTAATTTGATGACAAGTCAGCACCTTTAAAATTGAAAAAGCCTCAGCTTCCAATTTGCAGGAAAACTGAGGCTTTTTGCCACAATAGCTTAATATTAAGCAGGCGTTGGCGTCGTATTTAAGGAGTTTATAGTAGAGGCTTGCTCTGCTTTTGTGCCTCCCTGATCACCTTCGCTATTCCCACTTGAGATTTTCTTTGCTTGCATTTCTTTAATTTGCTCCGAAGTGGCCTCGGTATCTACAACAGCTAAAAACTCTTCGCTGTCTAATGTTTCTACCTCAAGCAATATATTAGAAACACGCTCAAAAACATCCATGTGGTCTATAAGAACTTGTTTAGCGAGTTCATACTGGGTGTTAATAATTTTTGAAACTTCCATATCGATTTCATGCGCCAAAGTTTCAGAATAGTTGCGGCTTTCACCCCAATCACGCCCTAAAAATGGATTTTCACTCTTTTGACCAAAATTAATAGGCCCTAAGCGGCTCATACCAAATTGACAAACCATGCGACGTGCAAGCTCTGTTGCCTGCTGAATATCGTTTGAAGCGCCCGTGGTAAACTGAGAAAACTTGATTTCTTCCGCGGCACGACCGCCCATAGCAAAGGCTATTTTAGTCAGGAGATCTTCTTTTGAATATCCATAGACGTCTTCCTTAGGCAAATAAGCTGTCACACCCAAAGCTTGCCCACGTGGAATGACAGTGATTTTGTGCACATTTTCACGTGATTTGAGGAAATGTGACACGAGTGCGTGTCCTGCTTCATGATAAGCTGTAACCTTAATTGTTTCCTTAGGTAAAACAGCACTACGACGTTCAGGTCCCATCAAAATTTTATCTTTTGCGGCTTCAAAATCTTTTTCTGTAACGCGTTTCATGCCATTACGCGCAGCCATAAGGGCGGCTTCATTACATAGATTTTCCAAGTCAGCACCTGAAAAACCGGGAGTTCCTAAAGCAATTCTCTCAACATTAATATCTTCTGTATGCCTGATTTTCTTCATATGAACGCCAAGAATTTCTTTACGTCCACGAACATCAGGAAGACCGACCATAACGCGTCTATCAAAACGACCAGGTCTTAAAAGAGCAGGATCAAGAACATCAGGACGGTTTGTTGCGGCAATGACAATCACAGCATCGTTTGCTTCAAATCCATCCATTTCAACCAACAGTTGATTTAGAGTTTGCTCACGTTCGTCATGCCCGCCACCGACACCGGCACCGCGATGACGGCCCACAGCGTCAATTTCATCGATAAAGATTATGCAAGGGGAATTTTTCTTTGCATTTTCGAATAAATCGCGTACACGAGAAGCGCCCACACCAACAAACATTTCCACAAAATCGGAACCCGAAATAGTGAAAAAGGGGACTCCAGCTTCTCCTGCAATAGCGCGTGCAAGAAGGGTTTTACCTGTTCCTGGCGCTCCCATCATAAGAACACCTTTGGGTATTCTTGCTCCAATATCTTGGAACTTTTTATGATCTTTTAAGAACGCTACAATTTCAGAACATTCTTGCTTAACTTCTTCAATTCCTGCAACATCTTTAAAGGTTACTTTATTAGCACTATCCGACTGAAGCTTAGCTCTGCTTTTACCAAAAGACATTGCTTTTCCGCCCGCACCTTGCATGTTACGCAAGAATAAAAGCATAAAAACAACAATGATAATGAGGGGAAGCCACATGGTTAAAAAATTAATCCACATGCTGCCTTCATCCGGCTTTTCATAGTTAATAGGAATTTTTTTACCTTCAAGATCTTTACGCAATTGAGCGCGAACGCCATCATCCGCAGGTGCGTAAGTGATTACAGAGGTATTGTCTTTTAGCTTTGCTGTAATTTCATCGCCTCGTAAATTATCCGAGCGAATGCTTACGCTTAGAATACTTTGAGGATCACCCGCAGCTTTTTCGACATAACTCTGAAATTGAGGGTATGTCTTTTGCACATCTTCATGTGGCTTATATAAAAACTTAAAAGAAAGTACAAACAAAATAATAATTGCTGCCCACACCAACGCAGCTTTCACCCAGGATTCTTTACCCATTCGAGCTCCTTAACTTTCACTTTATTCAGCCCCGAGTCTGGTTGGAGGCTCATAAGTATCTTATGCCACTAAACAGGCGAACTCTACACCCTACTGCACAATTTGCAACGTTAGTTCGGTAAGTCAAGCCGCTTACATAATTCATTTATTAGTTTTTTTTTGAAAAACATCTATCTCTATGTTATCATTACCTTTAATAAGTTGAACAATCCAATCCCCCCTTAAATTAATTTCTTTTTGTAGCATCCCATTTTTACTAAATACTTCCAATTCATGAAAAATATTATTCATTACATTTCGAGTTAAAATTCTCATTAAATCTTTTTCTTTCATAATAAACTGCTCATATAATTCAGATAATAACATACCTTTAAAAAACACTATTTTGTGCCCCTTAATGAAATCTTTTCTTGATGATACAAGTTCTAAATGCTCTTGCACATGCGCAGACATAGAGAGAAAGGACTTTTCATAAGTTCTTTTTACATTTTTAAAATGCGGCAGAATCTGGTTGCGAATATAATTCCTTTCATATTCGTCAGTTAAATTTGAACTATCTACTCTAAAAGACACACTTTCTTCATCACAATATTTTTTTATTTTTTCATATTCAATATTATAAAATGGCCTAAAATAAATCTTTTGATCGTCAAATTCTTGAATTCCTAAAAGCCCATTAAGAGAACAACCGCGTAACAAATGCATGACCACAGTTTCCACATGATCACGTGCGTGATGAGCAGTAACAATAAAACAGCGATCATACGTCAAATTCGAATTTATTGTTTGAGTTAAATCTAAAGCTTTTGATTTTCTCCACTTACGAGCCTCATTTTGAAAATTTTTATTTTCAATTTTATGATTATCATAAGTTTCTAAATAAAAAGGTATGCCTAATTTAAGACAGACTTGCTCAACCAAGACAGCATCTTCATCAGACTCTATGCCTCTTTTTTTATGATTAAAATGTTGTGCAATGACTTCAAATGTATTTTGGGTAATAAAAAATTTTGAATTTAAAACTTTGCTGACAGCATTAAGAAGACACATACTGTCCATGCCACCTGAAATTTGTAAATTTAATAATATTTTTCCACTATTTAATTTCGTTAAATTATCTAATTTTAATAGTTTCTCAATCATATTAAATTCAAATTTATTTAAAGAATTTTTTTTAAATTCCACTTCTGCCTCAAATCCTTATCCCATTATAATTTTTTTTGTTGCACGTTGATTTTTTTAAGATTCTTGATTTAAATTAGCTCCCTGGTCTCTATTTAGTTTTTACAAACACGAAAAGAATGTCTCTATGTGACCTAGAATTTTCTCTCGTGCGTCTAAAATAAATCATAAAATCACGATGATTTATAACTTCAAAATAAAATCATCCATTTAAGTTAAAGGTATATAAAAATGCAAAGCCCTAACAGAATTGCGAAAAGATGGAACTCCACCGGGAAAAGCATTTTTTCAGAAATGACAGCACTTTCTAACTTGCATAATGCCGTAAATTTAGGACAAGGTTTTCCTGATTTTTACGGCCCTACAGCACTTTTAGATGCCATTTCAAAAGAAGTCCTTTCGTGCCATAACCAATATGCACCATCTCATGGTGAAGCCGCTTTACGCAAGGAAATTTCTTACTTCGTAGAATCAACCACAGGCGTTATTTACGATCCTGAAACAGAAATTACTGTAACTTGCGGCGCTTCAGAGGCGATTTTTTGTGCCATAAATGCCTTTGTCAACCCTGGAGATCGCGTTCTTGTTTTCGAACCAGCCTTCGATATTTACTACCAGGCCATAGCCAATGCGGGAGGTGAAGTTGTTCCTGTACGTCTTCATGCTCCTGATACACCCGTTGGTGTCCGAGGAGGGGGCTGGTCTATAGATTGGTCAGAATTTGATGCTGCATGTTCGCAAGGTTTTTCTGTTGCTATTTTTAATTCGCCACATAATCCAACAGGAAAAGTATTTTCAGAAGAAGAAATCGACCGCATTGCATCTAAAATATTAAAGAAAAATGCTATAGTATTAAGCGATGAAGTCTATGAAAATATGGTCTATAGCCCCGCACGTCATGTTTCTTTATGCACACTTCCAAAAATTCAGCATTTGGTTGTACGTATCAGCTCAGCAGCAAAAACATTCGGCTTCACAGGTCTTAAAACGGGATGGGTATGTGCTCCCGCTTATCTTACAGATGGCGTTCGTTTAGTGCATCAAGCTACTGTTTTTTGCACCAGTCCCTACACGCAATTAGGTTTAGCGCGTGTCATGGAAAATAAAGAATGGTTTCAAAATTACCTGCTTTCACAAAATGAAAGTTATCTAAAAAAACGTAATTTTTTAAAGTCCATTTTAGAACGAGCCGGATTTCTTGTCCATAATTCAGAAGGAACATTTTTTCTGACAGCGAGTTACGAAAATTTAGCAGGAGACATTTCGGACATCATTTATACTAAGCAATTAGTTGAAACATATAAAGTAACAACAATTCCTCTTTCTGCTTTTTACAAACAAGCACCAAAGAGCTTACCTTGGATACGTTTTGCTTTCTGTAAAAAGGAGGAAACGCTTCAATCCGTCGCCGATCTTTTGCTCAATTCATAGGAAGCACACCTGTCCAAAGAAAAAAACTTTTTTTTGCTTGAGTTTCTAACATTAACTTTCCATTGATACACTTAATACCCTTATATTGAGCAAATCTTATTGTTTCTGTATCCTTATAAATCAAATCAAAGTAACAATCTGTTTCTTTATCAAGACACTGAATGAGAGACATGGCAAAATAATTTTCTTCTCCATATACTCCCTTAGTATTTTGGTTTGTCATACCTAAAGGCAACGTATTAATAAGAAGAGTGCTCTTCATGGATTGAGATTTCACTGCCCTCCATTGATACAAGGATTCCGTGTTCAATGCGTACAAATTAACTTTTCTTTCGTTTGCAAGAAAAGGGTACTTTTGCAGAGTCTTTACAGGATTTCTTGTCAGACACACAATGCGTGAACAATACTTATTTATAATTCCGTTATAAATGACAGAAGATGCTGCACCACCTCCTCCTAAAACAATCATTTCAAAATCTGAATTTGGAACCAGCAAAGAATTGAGGGAAAATTCAATGCCAGCAATATCTGTATTTTCAAGATACCACTCATCTAATGAGTTTTTATAAACTGTGTTTGCCGCTTGAGTTACTTTAACGTTTTCAGAGCACCGCATAAAATCTAATTTCAAAGCTGAATTTTTGAATGGTAATGTTATATTTCCACCTAAAAAATTCTGACTCTGAGTTAGACAATTCATCATATTTAAAAATTGATACTCATTCTGAATTTGCATCGGAAGATAAATACAATTCAAATTGTTAACATGAAACCAGCGGGTATGAATTGCAGGTGACAAAGAATGCTCAATGTGAGAACCAAATAAAAAACAAAATTTTGTTTTCCCATCCGGGGCTGAAGAATTATGCTCAGAAATCTCATTTCTCATATAAATACCTATAATTACTATAAATTTTTCATACTAGTGTGTTGTATTTTTTCGTACTTTTGCCAAAATTTCGTTAGAAGGGCAAGGAGACTCGTTAAATAAACTCAAGATATTTTCGCAGATGTCGATAGGAAAGGGAAGCGCAAATTTAATGCGTCGGGAGACGCTTTTTTGCGTAGAGCGCGTCGTGAGACGCTATGTGGCATGAAATTTACGTCATCCGTGATGATGGGAGAGGAAATCATATGGTCGTAAGGAAAAGAAAAAAAGCCGGTGCTTCAAAAGCAAAAAAAGTGACAACCGGTAAAAAACGTAGAAAGTCTGCAAAAGCTAAAGTAGCTAAAAAAAGAAAAACTACTGCTAAAAAAGCAACTCGCAGAAAAACTAAGGCAAAACGCACAACTAAAAAAGCGGGAGCGCCTAAAAAAAGAAAGACTAAGAGAAAGACTGTTGGTAAACGTAAAACAGTTGGTAAACGTAAAACAGCTGGAAAACGCAAGACTTCCGCTAAAAAACGCAAATCAAAACTCTCCTTAGTTGCGAAACCAACACGTAAGAAAAGGACGAAAAAAGCTTCTAAGAGAAAAGCAACTGCTAAAAAAGTTGTTGCTAGAAAATCTTCTGAAAAGCACCTCAAAAAAGCAGGATAATATAAACAATTATCCTGCACCCGTTTCTAACAGATTCTAAAAAATCTGTCCTACCTTTGGAGCTTGGTAATAAAAATACTGAGCTCCTTCATTTTATTATTTTTTAGCTTTCAGCTTGGTTTCTCTCGTTGCGGCTTTTGAGATCGTCAGTGAGTCGATTTAAAATTTCAGAAGAGATAGCAACAATGTCTTTGTCGCCAAGGCCATAAGCCCTGAGATCCTTAAAAATATTTTCGGCAATCGCTTTAGTCATATTTGCTGATGAACTATAATTAGGTGATTGACTCATATTTTTAATGGTATTTAACAGTGTGTACATTTATGTTTCTCCAAAAGAAATTAAAACACATTGCTTTTATTTTTCAAAAAGTCCTTTGAAAAGATAAAAAGAACAACTTTTCCTACCAAGCAATTTTCATGCCAACTTTAAATATTCTGATTTGCACTCTAATTCAAGCGTTTGGATATCATAGAGCTCAAACTGTGTATCATTTATGAGCCAGTTCCTTGTCCTCTTGTATCAAATGCGACACGCCCTCAAATAGCATCAAATTCAATCAAAAATTTATCTGAAAAAAGAATTATACAAACTCATCAGTACCATGAGATATAAATTTGTTTGACATGAGGAAATTTATAGTTAGCAGGCAAATATCCTGATAAGCTTCCTACATTCAAGGATTAAAATTTACTAAAAGCAGGCTCAGCCAAAAAATTGTCTTGACCATTGCGATCTAAAGTCGCATGTATTTGTTGCTGAATGTTTTTTGAGCTTGTTGTTTGCTGTATTGTTATTACTAAGAAGAAAAGCCATCAAGGAGAAGCTATGGATATGCACGAACTGATTAGGCAAATGGAACGAGCTGAAAGAGTATGGCCGGATGAAAGGCCATGGGCTATACAAGTCCTTGCAAGCTACTTGCATGTTCAACCACCAGAGCTATTGGGTCTTTTTCGCCAAATTAACCCTACTCTGGAAACAGAACGTGACCAAGTTCTTCCAGAGGATCTGCGCCTCCTTAAAGCTTATTGCGAACGTATTATTGAGAGAAACTCCCAGGAAAGCTTGGAAGATAAACGAAGAGAGCAGGTTCGCGCCCGCAAAACCATTCAATCTCTCTCTCCCAAAATTGCTGAAATGATCGCAGCAAGGGATCACGTACGCGCCCTCAATTCCTACATTTATCTGCTGGGTGAAAGCGGGGAGTATGCCTTACCCGAAGAAAAAGCTCAGTGGTACGAAGAAATGGGACGTCTTTGCCTCAAAGTAAAGCGCCATCCCAATGAAGCCGCGCGGTATTTCCGTTCCGCCGTAAATGCTTTAAGCCTTCTTGAAGATGCCGATGGCATTCAAGACCTTCTTGAAACTTATGATGAAGAATTTCAAGGAGATGAAGCTCGCCGCTCCTGGGATTCTGTTATGCTAACAGGAAAAGAATCTCTTTCAAAACTTACTTGTAGTGTTAGCTAAAAAAAGCGACTCCGCCCCCTTTTCACAATTGAACTTGGTGGGCTTTATTTTTTTTATATCAATTTATCTTTTTTTATGATGATAATTTATGTTCATTTAATTCTTTTTTTACTAGACAGGAAGCAATAAAATGAAAAAATTAACCGCTCTTGCTACTTTATGTTTATCCGCTCCCTTCCTACTTGCTGGATGCACATCCTCATCCCGTACCTATGAATTACCAAAACAAGCAGATTACCAAGGATATGAAATTATTGATGGCGTCGATAAAGACACTGTCTCTATAGAAGCAGATAAAGGAGATAAAATCGCGGTCGTTATCCGTGATATTAGTACAACTGCTTATAGTTATATTGAACCGCGTTATTCTAATTCCATGGTAACATATGAAGGAAGCAGCAAATGCTGCACTCCATCTAGCTTATTAATGGGAGCTTCCGGAAATGCCGTGTATAAGTTTTCGTTTCTGGGCAAGGGAAAAACAACAATTAAAATCATCGCTCGCCATAAAGGGGAGTCGACAACAGCAAATAGTTTAGACAGCGATAAAGTATTTACAATTAATGTAGAAGTTGATTAAAATATTTTTGAGTTTTACTACCGTCGCATGGCTCTTTGCGCTTCTTTTTTAGCATCTTTTTCTTTTTCCGAATCGCGCTTATCGTGATTTGCTTTCCCTTTTGCAAGCCCCAGTTGCACCTTGACTCTGTTATTATCATCAAAATAAATTTCCAGGGGGATAAGGGTATAGCCTTTTTGCCTAGTGGCGGCGTCAAGCTTTTCAATTTCTTTGCGATTCAAAAGCAAGCGTCTTTCGCGACGCTCTGCGTGATTAAGATAACTGGCATTTTTAAGGGTAGGGATATAGGCATTCAAAAGCCAGGCCTGTCCTTCCCGAATGATGGCGTAGCCTTCCACAACACTACCGTGCCCGCCCCGTAAAACTTTTACTTCACTGCCTTTTAAACTGAGACCAGCTTCTACTTTTTCTTCAATGTAGTAGTCGTGCCAAGCTTTTCTATTTTTAGAGATTGATTTCATATTATTCTCGTGTTCAATTCTATTGTTCCGCTTTTTGCATTAAAATAACGATGCGACAACGGACTGATTAGCATAGTTGATTGAATTTTCTAATTTTGTCAAGGAAAAATAAATGTCTGTAGATTTAAATACATTAAATATTATTTTTGGAGTATTTGTTTTTTTATTTGGCATAAGCATGGGAAGTTTTTTAAATGTAGTTGCATATCGTGTTCCCTTAAAAATATCAATTATTAAACCAAGAAGCTTTTGTCCAAGTTGTAAAACTCAAATATCAAATACCGCATTAATACCTGTACTTGGTTATTTTTTTACTCATGGAAAATGCGGGCATTGTCATGAAAAAATTTCTATAAAATATCCTATTATCGAATTATTTACAGGAATAATAACCACATTTGTTTTCTATAAATTTCTAAATCCATTGGTCATTCTTGATACTCTACCTCATATTTTTTCATCATATTCATATCAGTTTAGCAAATTTCATTATACAAACTATGTGCCTTTTTTCATTTCTTTATGGATTATATATACCGGTATTCCACTTTCATTAATTGACATAAAATATCGAATTTTACCCGATGCCATTACACTACCTGGAATTATGATTGGATTTGTTATCAGTAGCTTAAATCCACAAATGGGTTGGTATGAAAGTCTTCTTGGAATTGGAGTAGGCGCAGGCGGTCTGTTTTTCATCGCAAAATTATATGAAATTATCAGGAATAAGGCAGGAATGGGATTGGGAGATGTGAAATATTTAGGATTTATAGGTGCTGTTCTAGGTTGGAAGGGCGCTATTTTTTCTCTATTTTTTGCAAGTATAATAGGAGCTTTTTTTGGAATTATTTGGGGAATTATTTCAAAAAAAGGCTTAGCAACAGCGATCCCTTTTGGTCCTTTTTTAGCAGTAGGAGCCTTTGCTGTAAGCACTTTTGGTAGTGAACTTCTTTATTTTATTTTTAGAAATTAGCAAAAATATATTTTAATTAAATTTGGATATTATGGATTATATTTTAAAATCATTGAATGAAGAACAAAAAAAAGCGGTCACATCATCCCATGGCGCTTTGCTTGTTTTAGCAGGAGCAGGAACAGGTAAAACCAAGGTAATTACGTCCAGAATAGCTTGGATGATTCACGATGGCATTCGCCCCGAAAGCATTGTTGCGGTCAGTTTTACCAATAAAGCAGCAAAAGAAATGCAAGCTCGCCTTTGTTCCATGATTGGCGAAAAAGCAGCTCGTAAAGTAGAACTTTCAACATTTCATTCTTTTGCCTTAAAAATTCTCAGACAATATCATAATGAATTTAATCTGCAAAAAAACTTTTCCATAGCTGATGAAAATGAAAGTTTAAACTTATTAAGAGAATCAATTAAAGAACACAATTTAGAAGAAATTCTTTCTTTACAAAGCGCAGCACAAAAAATATCATTTTATAAAGACAATCTTTTTACCAATGAAGATTTTAATAAACAAAAAAATGTTTTTGATGGTAAAATTATTTCAAAATTATTTCATTCCTATAATAGACGATTGCGTCTTTTTAATTTAGTTGATTTTGATGACATTGTTTACTTAACTGTCCTTGGATTTAAAAATAATCCTATTTTACTTAAAACAGTTCAAGAAGCATTTTCATTTTTAATGGTTGATGAATATCAGGATACAAGTTTTAGTCAATTTCAACTCATCTGCATGTTATCTTCAAAATCACGAAATGTATGCGTTGTGGGAGACGATGATCAAAGTATTTATTCATGGCGAGGCGCAAGACCATCTATTATATCAGATTTTTTAAAAACTTTTCCAGAAGCACGTAAAGTAACATTAGAGCAAAACTATCGTTGCAGCCCTAATATTTTAAATGCCGCCAATAGTGTCATTAGAGAAAATACGGAGCGCTTGGGAAAAGAACTTTGGAGCGAGCAGCCTAATTTACACCCTGTTGTCATTCAATCTTGTGAAAATGAACGCGATGAAGCTCTATACGTTACTGAAAATATAGAATCACTAAAAAGAAATCAGCCGCAATTAAATTATGAAAATATTGCCATACTTGTACGTTCAAATAGTCAATCTATTCCGATTGAACAAGTGTTTATTGAAAAAAAAATACCTTATACCATTCATGGAGGAACTCCTTTTTTTGATAGAAAAGAAGTCCGCGATCTGTTTTCATATTTAAAGCTCGCCTATAACCCGAATGACATGAATAGCCTTTTTCGAATCATGAATATTCCAGCCAGAGGCATTGGAATTTCTACGTTAGAAAAAATTAAAGAGCAGTATATTAAAAATAAAAAAAACCAATCTCAAGACACAATTATTTCTACAATTCAAAAATTATCTCATACACACAAAGGAATTTCAGAATTTGTAAACTATTGGAATGCTTTTGGAGAGAAATTAAAAAACTCTGAAAGAAAAGTTGATATTTCTTCTGCACTGAGAGACTGTTACGAAAACATCGGGCTGAAAAAGGACATCCTCATGTCTTCTGCCAATATGCAAATCGCTCAGTTTCGTATGGATATTGTGAACCGCGTCCTGCAAGTTATCGAAAAACTGGATCTTGAAACAGAAAGCTTAGAATCCGTTATTGATGCTCTACATTTGGACAAAACACGGTTTGACATAGCTCAAGAAACAACAAATAAAGTTCAAGTCATGACAATTCACTCCTCTAAAGGTTTAGAATTCCCCTATGTGTTTTTAATTGGCGTGGAAGATGGTATCCTACCTCACGAGAAAAGTCTGGATCTCGAATCAGGAATTCAAGAAGAAAGAAGACTTTTTTATGTTGCCATCACGCGTGCAAAATATAGACTCTTTATATCTCATTGCGGTTTTCGGAAAAAGGGTAGGGCATCGACAAAAGACATGGAACCCAAACCCTCACGATTTCTTTCCGCAATTCCCATGGAACTTATTGAATATAAACAAACTGATCCCAATTCAGAAGAAGCAAAGCGGATGGATGCGGCTAGAAAACTATTTGAATTATTCCGATAATTATAATTAGGAAATTAAATGAAGATATGAAAAGACATTCTAATTTTATAAAATTTATTTTCATAGTAATAAGCTTTTTAATTACAGTAACATTCGTTACCTTAATTTTTTTATATCAAAATTTGAAGTCAGAAACACCACCTCTTTCTAGTCTTGCAAAAAGAATAGGCAAGCCCGCTTTTGCTGTTGCTTTCAACTACACGGCTAATACCGACAGACAACTCTATGAATTTTCAAAAAATATCGGTCTAGAAAATAACCCCAGAACGCAACAATCACTTCCCCCGTTGGGAGATGTCGGAGCTCGAGGTTTTTTTATTTTTGATTTACAACCACAATATAGCGATAAATCTTTTGAAACACTCGAAAACATTCTGAATGATTTCTTAACTTCTTCCGAATCTTCAATTGAAAATGAATTTTTCGACCCGAGTCCTATAAAAAATGAAATATACGATAAAATTATTTTTCCAGATGAAGTTCCCTTAGCATCCATCCAAAGTGACAAACCTCCGGAGCTGACAGCAGAAGAAGAAGGTAGCCCTTTTGCACAACCCCTAACATCACTTATTGAGGAATTATGGAACGGGAAAACCATATTATTTGGAGGAAGTACACAACTCCAACTTTCCCTTAAAGATTCCATATTATTGGCAATCGAACCAAATTTGAAAAAAAGTTTTCATTTATCTTCAAGCACTTTAAAAAGTCTTATTTTTAAAAATGCTCCTTTATCAATTCAAAAATTTTTAACTGATCATTCTATTGAAATTTCTTCAGAAGCCATGGAATATGACGCTGAAAATAAAATAAATTATTCACAAATTATAATTTCAATAAATGATCCTGTTGAATTTTTAAATTCAATTTGTTCACAAAAAATAAATCCATGGGATTTCTGTGGTCGCTTTAGTATTCATCGCAATAACTTTAGAAAAAATGTTGAAAGTATTCTATCATTATTAAATAACAATTTTAAAATTAAATTAGATATGTTTTGGTCTATCCAAGGAGAAAACTTTGTTTTTTCTAATCAAAAAACATTTGTTACAAAAGTAACTAGTAATTCAACTCCAACTGATTCTAATAATATTTTAACTACAGTTTCGTCTTCTGGCGCTGATTTTCTATTACCAACAGAATCCACAAAAAATTATTCGAGCGTTTCTTTTTTATTTGACATGATATTAGCTCAAAATAAAATCATTGATTTTTCAGAACGTCTCAGAAAAAAATCTGCTATTTTATCCGATTTTTTCGCTTCACCATCAGGAGAAATTATTTTTTCAAACTTTGAAAATACCATCAACAAATTAACTGGATATTCAGAAAATGCTTCACTCACTTTGGATACTGATGGCGAAAAATTAATACCAAAAATTCGTCTTTATTCACCTTCAGGAGACCTTTTTACTCATGACGGAAAAGAACTGAATCCTGAGACTCTAAATACAATTAGAATATTTATTACAAAAGCCATTTCATTCGGAAATTATTTGTTACCAAGAGGACTTATTCCCATGCCAGGTCCTTATATTCAAAGAAATGGAAAATGGGTCATTATTCAATCTGAAATTCCTGTAAAATTAATAGCTCCTTATCTAGAAAGCGTAGATCCTTATATAGATACATACGAAGATCCCACAAAATTATAAATAAATGGAGTTCTCATCTCATGGAGATTTTATCAATAGAAGGCAACACGCAAATGTTAGATGGCGGAGCCATGTTTGGCAATGCTCCCAAAGCCATGTGGCAAAATTGGATTTCATACGATGAAGCAAATCGAATTCCATTAGCGTGTCGTGCTTTATTAATAAAAAATTATAATGGTAAAAATTTATTATTTGAAGCAGGAGTCGGCTCCTTTTTTGATCCAAAACTAAAAGATCGTTATGGAATTATTGAAAAAGAGCATGTTTTATTAAAAAATTTAGACAAAGTGGGACTGACTCACGAACACATCGATGCCGTTATTTTATCACACCTCCATTTTGATCATGCGGGTGGTATTTTGTCCGCTTTTGGTGATGGAGAAACAAGGCTTTTATTTCCAAATGCAAAATTTTATGTGGGACATGATCAGTGGAAACGAGCTTTAAGCCCCCATCCTCGTGATAAAGCATCTTATATTACGGAATTAAATCAATTATTAGAAAAATCAAATCGTCTCGTTTTAGTAGAAAATAATGGTAAAAGTGATTTAGAACCTTTTGTTACCTTTCATTTTTCAAATGGTCACACTCCTGGTCTTATGCTAGCTGAAATCCAATTAAAAGAAGGACCTTTGGTATTTGCCAGCGATTTAATTCCAGGATTTGCTTGGGTTCATTTACCCATCACCATGGGCTATGATCGCTACCCTGAGCTCCTCATCGATGAAAAAAAGAATTTGCTGGAAGATCTCATTGCGAAAAATGGAAATATATTTTTTACTCATGATGCCAAACATGCTTTTGGCAAACTAAAACGCGATGAGAAAGGCAAATTTTTTGCCGAAGTGTTTGAATACTCAAAAGGAATATAATGACAACTGGTATACTGTATATTGTAGCTACCCCAATTGGTACCTTAAATGATTTTTCTCCAAGAGCAAAAGAAATTTTATCTACTGTAAGCTTTATTGCCTGCGAAGACACGAGGCATTCCGGAAAATTATTAAGTTATTTTGGAATTAAATCACAATTCGAAAGCCTTCATACACACAATGAAAAAAATAAATGCAGTTATTTAATCGATAAAATTTTAAATTCAGCGACAAAATCTGCGGCCATTATTACCGACGCAGGCACACCTTGTATTTCCGATCCAGGCTCCCTCCTTGTCGCAGAAGCGCATGAAAAGGGAGTTTTAGTTCAAAGTATTCCTGGCCCGAGTAGCATGACTGCCGCATTAGCGGCCTGTGGATTTATTCAGCCACGCTATCTTTTTTCTGCTTTTTTAGGAAGAACACAAAAAGAACAGTTTTCAGAGTTCGAAAAATGGCAGGCTGTTACTCCTTGTCTTGCTGTCTTTTTTGAAAGTCCTAAAAGATTATTAGCAAGCTTAAAAAATTTAGACATTTTTTTTCATGAACAAGAAATAAAAATATGTGTATCAAGAGAAATTTCTAAAAAATTTGAAGAACATAAAATAGGACTCATTAAAGAAATAATTCACTATTTTTCAGAACAAAATGAAATTCAGGGAGAATTTGTAATTACTCTAAATTTACCCAAAAATGAGATGATGGCAAAATCTATAGAAGAAGCTGCGATAGAAGCAGAAAGATTATCAGAAAAAGGACTACCTCTTAAAATAGCGTGCAAAGAAATTGCGGAAAAATATAATTTAAATTCGAAGGAATTATATAATAAAATAAATAAAGATAGATAAACTCAATCTTCTTTTATTGAAATATTTTGTTTCCTTTAAGTAGATTTTCTAAATTTTTTTTCCTTAAATTGCTTTGCCAATGTAAAAATAGGATACAGCATTATATCAATCGAGCATAACTTCTTTCTTTTTTAAACTTTCAAAATTATCTATATTTATCAAAAAAATAATCAATAAGGTGACACTTGATTTTATTTTTAAAAATGTGTCAAAATTAATATATAAAATTTTTCTTTTTAAAAGAGTTCACGAATGCTTTATTTTTACTCTATATTTATCGGCACATTTATTCTTGAAGATATAGCAATTGCCTCAAGCATTATTTTAATTAATCAAGGTAAAATTTCATTTGCCGAAGCATTTTTAGCATGCTTTTTAGGTATATCAATTGGCGATCTCGGATTGTATTTTATAGGTTTTATAATTTTAAAATTTAATTTAGAAAAAAAAGTTAAATTTTTAAAAAAATTAAAAAATATGAATACAAAAAATTTAATGACTTTTTCAATTATTGTATCCAGAATTATTCCGGGAACAAGAATGCCAACATATATTGGCGCAGGTATACTAAAATATCCCATATTAAATTTTATAATTATCACATTAATAACTGTAAATTCATGGACTATAATTGCACTAATTAGTGGAAAAGAGTTATTTAAAACTTTCACAAATCACTGGTTTATAGGATTTATAATTATTGTTCTATTTTTTCATACTATAAAATTTATAATTCAAAAAATTTCGAGTTATTGGGAATTAAAATCACTTTTGTATTCATGGAGAAAATTTTTATATTTTGAATTTTGGCCGTCATTTATTTTATATATCCCCTCATTTTTTATCTACATTTTTTTGTCTTTAAAATACAAAAGCATATTGATACCATTTTATGCAAATAAAAATATCATCAATGGTGGCTTAATAGGAGAATCGAAGTGGGATTTTCTAAAATATCTAGATAGTGATGATTCATCAACACTAAAGTGCATTAAATTAAATAAATCAAAATCATTATCTCATGTTTGCAAATTATTATCAGATAATAAATTTTATTATCCGTTAGTATTAAAACCAGATTTCGGTCAAAGAGGATTTGGTGTTCGTATTATTCAAAACGAAGAAGAACTCAATAATTATATTTTAACCAGTGATTTTGATATTGTAGTTCAAAAATTCAGTGCATATGAAAATGAAGCAGATATTTTTTATATAAGATATCCTGCTGAAAAAATGGGAATGATATTCTCTATAACTAATAAGGTTTTTCCCTTTATTATTGGTGACGGAAATAAGAATATTGGAAATTTGATTCTTAGCGATAAAAGAGCACGCATCATATCATCTATATATTTTTCACGTCTCAAGGATAAGCTCAATGAAATACCTTGCCAAGGAGAAAAAATTTATTTATCGAAATGCGGAAATCATTGCCAAGGCACTATTTTTCAAAATGGAACGCATTTAATAACTGAAAAATTAACTTTAGAAATTGATCGCATCTCTAAACAAATTCCAGAATTTTATTTTGGCCGTATCGATTTAAAATACAAAAATCAAGAAAGCTTAAAAGAAGGAAGAGATCTTGAAATTGTTGAGATTAATGGAGCAGGCGCAGAGGCCGCTCATATATGGGTCAACAACAAAACATTGGTAAATGCTTATAAAACATTATTTACGCAATGGAAAATATTGTTTGAGATAGGTCATGCAGTCCACTCAACAAGCATCAAAAAATCAAATGTCAATCTTAAATTATTTATAGTGTCATTTGTAAAATATTTTTTTCGCGATAAAAATTTTACAATTTCATCTTAAAATAGAAAAAGATAATAATTAAGAAATATTTTTTAAATAGAGGTATTATTTTCTAATATAACTTTGCTTCTGTATCACATTATTATGTGGATTTTTGAATGAAAAAAATTATTAATTCATCAATGATAATAAGTTTAATCAGCTTTTTATAAGAGATAATATGACATATATATTTCTTTAAATATTTGTCACATATTTAAAATAATTAAATAAATCCTTTAAAAAAGGTTAAACAATGAGCAATAAATTCAAATGAACTTTATTTTATTTCTTTACAAAATTATTCTTATATTTCAAACAGTAATATCTTATTTTATAATATCTATTTTAGTTAAAATCATTTTTAAAAATAAATTTATTCTTTTAATATTTAAATTAAATTCTAAAGAAGAAATAAAAAACATTTCAAATATTTTAATTAGTGGTTTCAATGTTATTATTTTTCCTGAAGCAACAACCTCAGATGGATCAATGCTACTCGATTTTAAAAGACCCTTATTTAACTCTGCAATAAATTCATGCTTTACTCCTATTTTAAATATTTAATTTATGCAGGGAGATGATCATTATTCCTTTGAAAAAGCATGCACTCTTTGTATTTTCATTTCTTTACGGATAATTTAATTCAATAATTTCAAACAGATACCATCTTTACAATACTTTTACGTTGATAAAGCCTATTTAATTATAAAATAGATAAAGTGACAGCGGCATTGAGCCGTTAATTCAAGTTATTGAGGTGTTTATGAAATTAAGGGAATCGGCTTCTATCGTGAAGTTCAACTGGCGAAATTTCTTATGGATTTCAGCAGTGCATGCAATTGCATTGACATTATGCTGGTTTTTCTTTACATGGCCTGCTTTTATTGCCTTTGTCATTATGCACTACTTGTGTGGGATGGTAGGAATTACCTTTGGTTTCCACAGGTTACTCTCCCACAAGGGGTTTAAAGCTGTAAAACCTTTAGAATATTTCGTGGCTTTCTGCGGTACTTTAGCTTGCCAAGGGGGGCCTATTTCTTGGATAGGTCAGCACCGCGTGCACCACGCTTATTCCGATAAACCAGAAGATCCTCATGATATGAATAAAGGCTTTTGGCACTCACATATTGGGTTTATCTTCAATCGTCGTGCGGACTTAAACTCAGTTGAAGAAGTTTCACATTACTGCCCCGACATTGCACGCAACAAATATTACTTATTCTTAGAAAATAATATGATTTTAATTCAAATTGTTGTTGGTCTGCTTATATTAACTTTAGGTGGCTTTCTAGGTAATACTCCCGGTTTCGATTGGTACAGTGCTATCAGCTTCACAGTTTGGGCCGTCTTTGTCAGACTTGTAAGCGGTTACCATGTAACATGGTTTGTGAATTCAGCAACTCACAAATGGGGGACACGTCCTAATAATACCAACGATGATTCACGTAATAACTGGTGGGTAGGACTGATTGCCTTCGGTGAAGGTTGGCACAATAACCACCACGCGCAACCCCGTGCCGCAAAACACGGATGGGAATGGTGGCAATTTGACCAAACTTGGATCATGATCAAGGTATTAAAAAGTTTCAAATTAATTTATGATATAAAATTACCAAATCGCGATGATAAACCAATAACAAAAATATCTAAAAAAATGGAATCTGAGAAATCATTGCTGACCACTTCCGAAATTACTCACAAAAAAGCCGTCTAATTAAAATTTAAAAGCTTGCAAAAACTTATTTATTCATAATAAATAAGTTTTTTCTTTAATGAATGCATTTTTTTTCGAGTAGATCATTCAAATAAAACAGAGTATAGCTTAATAAATTAATGCCTGTGTTTTTTAAGTAGGGGTATATCACAATGAGCGAAAATCAAGCAAAATCGAACCTTGTTAAATCAACTGTAAAAACTTGTCGTGATGGTTTTGATAGGCATCACCACATGGTCACACCTGTTGCCGAGTATTCGGGAATAGGATGGTTTCTCGTCACATTTGGCATTACAACACGCCCTTCTAAAATCAAATACACTTGTCGCAAATGCAATGAGGTCATTGAAGAAAGTTCCAGCAAAGAGGATCTTGATAATAATACTTAATTTAAAAACCAGCTATTAAATGATTGTCATTACAGCACAACTCTATGCCTATTTAGATCTTATTTGACTTTGGCAATTCTGTATTATTTTTTTTAATAAATAAATGGCTCGGAGAAATTCCTAAAACCGCTAATAAGATATATAAGCCAATAAAGGCTATTTTATTTTCAATTTGTAACCAAAAAGAACTAAAAAAAACTATCAAACCAATACAAAGCGCCACGTAAAATTTGACATGACGATGTTTCTGCTCTCTATATTCAATTTCTAAATATTTCATTTGACTTAATACTTGTGAGTCCACAAGTTTTTCACTCATTAATTTCTTGTGTTCGGAAGCCTCTTTTTCAAGATTGCGCCGATGAACAGATTCCGATTCAAACGAATACATCATTTTATCGATAAAATTGGGATAAAGTTCTTGATAAACTCTTGTCTCTTCAGGTTTAGGTAAAAAATGGTGAAAATTATTAGAATTTTGAAAGACAAAACCTACTTTTGCAGATGAATTTTCATTTTGTTGCTGTTTAAAAAGACTTAAAGAACTATGAGGGATATTATGAATTTCGGGTTCTCTCTGCAGATTCACGGTTCATATCCTTGTCTTCAATTTTTAACTTTGCATTGGCAAAGTCTGAGGACAACTTCATAGCATCGATTCCTAACTTATTCAAATCATTGTTAATTGCTATATTTGGAGTCGGAGCAGAAGAGTAGATCGCAGGCGTGTGGTGGAGTCTTTCTAAAAACTCCTCTATTTCAGAATAGTCAGCAAAAAACATAAGCCCCCCTCATTCGTACGCACTCATTCATAGACATAACACGGGACTAAGATGGCGTCACCAGCAGGACTCTAACCTGCGACCCCTTCTTTAGGAAAGAAGTGCTCTATACAACTGAGCTATGGCGACTCATTTTATATAATTTGCAAAAAACACCTGTGCCGTCAAGCTGAATAGACCCTAAGTTCATTATGCGATAAAAAATTTGCTTTGCCACATACAAATGAATTCTTTTTTGCCGCTTTTGATTCATTTTTGAACTCTAGCAGTAAAACCTTAAAAAGGTAAGGCAAAATCACAACTCCTCTTACAACTCGGGAGCTTCACTTTTATGGCAAAAGAAAAACACTTAAATCTATCTATTAAAAATCAAATTGCAAAATCTATTTTTTTCTCAATATTAAGCTATGTCACTATTATCATTTTATTAAATGATTTACCGTTATTTATTAAGGAAAATGGTTTGTTTAAATTAATTATAAATTTATCTTCATGGGCTGAAAACAAAGCCATGCTCATATCTGAAAACATGATTGAAAAAAACTTAGCACTTAATTTTCTTGGAAATATTAGAAAATTGAGTTTCAGTGAAGCAAAATCATTGCAAAGCTCGGGACTCATGCACCTCCTCGCCATCTCAGGAGGACAAGTTGTTCCCTTAGCTATGCTATTTAGCTATTTTTTATCTAAAATCACATTTACAATTCTAAAAAATATTGTAAAGCCATCTCTATTAATAAAAGTCATATATTATGTAAAATTGACTTCTTCATTACTCATTTCACTTTTAATTTGCTCCCTATTTGGCTGTACAGGGGCACTTATAAGAGTCTTTTCGCTGTTTTACTTTATTCAATTGCCTACAATCCAAGCTCAATACATATCTATATTTAAACAATTTCCTTATATTATGAATCAGACATTTTCAAAAATTTCAGTCATCATTTTAACCTCATTTATTTTCGGAAACGTATTTATTAATTATTCTTTTTTACTCTCTGCATTAGGAGCCACAGTAGCACAAATGGCGATTTATTTCTCAAATTACTTACTTCAAGAAAATCATCTTATTTTTAAAACTGTTTTAAGTACAACTTTAACTTCTTTTTTTACAGGTTTCATCCTTTATCCTTTTTCAGAAATCAATTTAATGAATTCCTGTTTAGCAAATATATTAGCTCTCCCTGTAGTTTGCTTTTTTATTGCACCGTTATCTTTACTCGCTTTATTCATACCTGATCAATTTTTATTCTATCCCATTATTATTAAATGTCTTGATATCTCATTGTTTTTTTTAAAACAAATTTCATTTGCATTCGATAATCCCTATGCAAATATAAACCCATTTAATAAACAAAATCCTCTTTTTACATTAAATGGACTTTTATATTTAAATACGATTCTTCTCTTTTTATGGATTTCAATGGATTGCTATAAACAAAAAAAACTATTTTTAGCTCGCATGAAATTTGCAAATTTAAAATTTTGAAGCAAACTCATTTTCTGTAATTATTGTAACATTATGCTTAACTGCATCTTTATATTTTGAAGATGAAGATGTTTCATTACATACAAGAAAATCTGTCTTGGCACTCACGGCAGAAACTAATTTAGCACCAACTTTATCAAGCATTTTTTTATACTCATCCCGAGGACGCGAAAGTGACCCTGTAATGCAAATATGTTTGCCAAAATAAGGATGATCACTCTGACTTAAAACTTGAATACCAGATTCATCATCAAGCACTTCAACATATTTTAATAAATTTTGAATTAATTTTTCTTTGTCTTTTAGGGATTCAACAAAATCTTCTGCGGATTTTTTCGCCCAACCTTTTTCCTCTAGTAAACTTTCCATTTTTAAATTCAAAACATTTTCTAAAGTAACGCATTTTTTTGCTACTTCTTGACATTTAACAGCACCACCGCGCTTTAATCCCAACGAAGTTAAAAACTGGGCTAAAGGTATTTTTTTTGAATTTTGAATAGCAGCTATGACGTTCTCAGAAGATTTTTGAGCAAAACCCTCAATCTGTAAGAGATCTTCCACTGTTAATTTATAAAAATCAGCAGGTTCCTGGACGAGTCCGGCCTCTCTTATTTTTAAGACAATTTTGTCAGATACGCCCATAATATCGAGCGAAGAAACAAAATAAACCAAGCTTTCTTGATCTTTAAAGTTACAAGATCTTTTTTCAAGGCACATTAAATCGGGACCCTGACGTTTTAAAGGAAAGCCGCATTTGCATACCTTTGGAAGAACAAAGGGAGTGCCGGAAGGCGCTATCAACTTCACGATAGCAGGAATCACTTCTCCGCTACGGATGATTTCCACTTTTGCACCTACGGAATAGTTACCTTGTTCAATAAACTCCGCATTATGCAACGTAGCATAAGATATTTTCGCACCAGATAACTCTACTGTTTTTAATTTTGCACGAAAACTTATTTTACCACTGCGTCCAATATTTTCTTCAATAGCTAGAATTTCCGTTTGCGCCGTTTCGCCCGCTTGCTTAAATGCAAGACTTCCTCTTGGGTGATGTGCTGTAGTCCCTAAATTCTCCCAAATTATTTCATCACGAAAACGAAATACAATGCCATCAATTTGATAGTCTCTCGATTTTTCATACCATTTTTCTAAATCCTGTGATAAATCCGCTGCAGATTGAGGAGCCGAAAAGGGAGCAATATGTTCAGTATTTTCTGAAAATCCTATTTTTTGTGTTAATTTCATTTTTTCAAAATAATCGGGCTCAATATGAAATATATTTGGAAATTCTTTAGCTGAAATATGCTGATTTTTATTATCAAATACTAGTATATCATAAACACAAAATTGCAAAACTCTTAAGACATCAACAGCCTCTTCTACCTCTTTCCTACCTAAGGTTCCAGGAACAGCATTGCGAAAGCTATCAAAGCGATCCTCAAACATTTTGAACTTAGACAAAGGGAAATAGACTTCACCGCGAACTTCAAAGGTACAACCAACCCATTTTGGATTCATTTCAATTTTTTTTGGGATATTTTGTATATGAAAAACGTGCTCAGAGACATCTTCGCCGAATTTACCATTGCCCCTTGTTGATGCTCTTAAAAATCTCCCCTGCTCGTCATACTCAATAGCAAGAGCCATACCATCAATTTTATCCATAATGACGCAAGGATTTTTGCATAAAAATTCAAATAAATCCTCAATGGAATACGTTTTAGCAAGTGATAACATAGGAAGTTGATGTGGAATTTTTTTGCCCGAATTTTCAAACTTATATCCTACCATAGATAATACGGGATGATGTGGGGAAATTTTTTTCAAATTTTCCTCCATGGCATCGAATTCAGCATCACTTATAATGCTACGTCCGCTATAATAAAGTTTTTTATGATAAAGTATTTGAGAAGCAAGAACTTCAATTTGTTTATGAGAATGTGTATTTGTCGACATAAAATCAGCCCCCCTCTAAGCTAAAAAGCGTTATAACAATCAGAAAGGGCAAAGGGCAAGTGTGCATTTCAGAAAGCAAAAAAATTGTTTTTATTGCACAGGATTAATACAATCGTTTACAAGTAAGTTGTTCACTGTAATGAGAGCTCTTTTTAGAAATCTTTTTCCCCCATTTCTGGCAAGCTGAACAGAGCCTAACTGCAATTGGAAACAATAATATTGCCTTGTCAATTCGCTATCACCAAAACAATTTATAGATTCCAAATAGGAAATTCTATTTTCTAATTTCAAAATTGTATTATAATATAATTCATTAATATTATTTATTTGGTTATAGCTTTTAAAAAAAGAAACTTCCTTGTAATTTTTTATACACTTCTCTAGCAATAATTCTTTAGTAACGTCGATAAATCCATGGCTTCTTGCAAATTCAAATTGACTTTGATTATTCTTTAAACATTTTTGATTAATTTTTTGTACTTGATTTTCAGTTAAATATTGAGAATATACATTAAATGCTATTAAAAAAGAATAAATGAGTATACATTTTGTTATTTTGTACATTTTTTATCCCTATGAAAAGTCCTCAATAAGAGAAGTAATCTCTCATTTAATCATTAAAAAGTCAAATAATTATTTTTAATGCTATTTTAATTTTTGATAAAAAATACTCATGATGTCTTAGATTAGTAAAATTGATTAAAAAGAAAGTAGATAACCAAAATATTTATAAATAAATTTATTTTTAAATTAAGATATGATTTTATTCTACGTACGGTCTAGCATTTAATATAATTTTTCTTTTTCTTCCCGCATACCCCAGAGCACCATGATCAATTCCTTCATAAATTAGATTCACTTTGGAAGCATCTGAGATCACGATTTCAGCATTATTTTTAAAGGGAACATCGAGAACGCCAGAACCATGAATTCCTGAAAAAATTTGTTGCCCGTCTGCTTCAATCGTAAGATTCACTTTTGAAATGATATTTAGTTTTGCAATACGTTCCACTTCAAGAACGTTTGATACTTTTTGAGGAGAGGAGGCATTTTCATTTTTTCCCTTTTCCGCAACTGTTTGTGTCTGTGGAGGATATTCGGCAGCCTTAGCATCTTTTGTTGTTGCTGGGATATTTGAATTGACTAATGAATTTGAAAGGGGCTCACTTTCACCAATATCGCTTTCAATTTGCTTAGCAGATAAATTAGTTTCTTTAATTTGATTTGAATTTTTAGAAAAAAGAAATAAACTCACAAAGATAAAAACCATTGCAACGCCCAATACAACAACAACTTGTAATGGATTTAATTCAAATAGTTTCTTTTTTGGTTCCGCTTCTTTTTTGGGTTCTTTATGAAATGAAAAAGGAACTTCTTTTTTAATCTGTTGAAAAACTTCAGAACTTTCTTGATGAACTACAACATGTGATGGTTTTATTTCTTGTTCCAGTGCAGCTGCTGGCACAGAAACAACTTCTGAATAATTCCTTTTAATAGGTTCCGCATTAGGTAAGTTTGATTTGGTATGAATCACTTCACGTGTTTCATACTCAGGCTTGGCATGAGATGTTTTATTATGCTCAACTTCAAGACCTAATACTTCATAAATATTTGGGGTTACAATTGATGCCGGCGTTGTTGAAGTATTTCTTTGATTAAAAACAGGTCTTGTATAGGCTTTTGAAGTCTGATTTGGTAAAGAATGGGACTCATCAAAACTCGACGGAGTAGATTCATAGGAGGAATCATAATTAGAATTTTTTTTAAAATCACTCCTCGAGATAGAACGGATCACTTCCGCAGATTCCTCAGCGGCTGGGTTGTATTTTGATTTTTTAGATACGGAAGCCATAAGACTTTCCGACTGTTTTTCTATCATCACAGTTTGCAGATGATGAAAAGCTTCAAATTCAGGAATGGCAACAGCTAATTCACGGGCATAAAGCCTTATAAGTCCCCTCCCATTTAATCCCGGAGGAAGAACATCCCAATCACCAATTTCAATGGCTTCAATGTAACGATCTCTGATTTTAATGCGCGCCGAAACCTGTGACGGTGAAAGCCTTTTCATCTCGCGAGCTTGACGCAAGCGACTCCCCACAAGTGCCGCAGTTTCATAGGTAACGCCAAGTGCATTTTTATCAATCTGGTATGCGGCTTGGGTCATATTCATACTCCACAATCCTTTAATTTCAGAATCTAAAATCTTTTGATAACAGGCCTTGGTTTGCCAGACGACTCTGCTTGTCCCACCACACCTTCAAGAATCATTCTATCCATTAAGCGAGCCGCACGGTTATAACCTATTCGGAATTCTCTCTGAATACTTGAAGTGCTGACATTACCTACTTCCCTCGCAAACTCGACAGCTCTTTCGTAAAGTGTATTTTCATCAATCGTCTCATTATCATTCGATAAAGTAAGTGGACTTATTTCGCTCCCTTTGTCATTTTTTTGTCTTAAACCAAGGGAAGCCCTTTCAATTTCTTGAATGACGTTGGTTTCATAAACGGGAGGATAAAACTTCTTCAATTCTGCTGCAATAACATTAATTTCTTTATCTGTTACATAGGCACACTGCGCACGAATGACCTTGCTAATACCAGGGGGAAGGAACAACATGTCGCCTTTTCCAAGTAGTTTTTCAGCACCCATATTTTCAATAATTGTCCTACTGTCATGCCGCGAAGCCACCTGAAAACTCAAACGACAGGGCAGGTTGGCTTTAATGACCCCGGTTAAAACATCCACACTGGGACGTTGTGTTGCAAGAATCAAATGAATTCCAGCAGCACGGGCTTTTTGAGCAAGTCGTTGAATACTGTCTTCAACATCTTTTGGTGAAGTCATCATTAAATCACTTAATTCATCAACCACCACCACAATATAAGGCAATTGATCTACTTTAGGCTGTTGCGGATCGAGTTGTTTAATTTCACCATTTGTCACAGCATTATTGTATGCCATGATATTTCTGACTTGGTAATTTTTCATGAGCTTATAACGGCGCTCCATCTCATCTATTGCCCATTTTAGAGCTCCGGCCGCTTTATCAGGCTCCGTAACAACAGGCATTAACAAGTGCCCCACACCATCGTACACAGACAGTTCCAGCATTTTAGGATCGACCAGAAGCAAACGTAATTGTCGCGGTGTTTTGCTCATCATTAAGCTCATAAGCATTATATTTATGCAGACACTTTTACCAGAGCCCGTAGAACCTGCAACTAGCAAATGAGGCATAGAAGACAAATCAGCAATTAACGGAGAACCATCGATATTTTTACCTAAGGCAACAGGCAGTGGAATATTTGCATTTTGAAATAAAGGTGATTCCATAACTTCTCTTAAAGAAACGGTTTCTCTTACTTGTGCAGGGAGTTCAATGCCTAAAGAACTTTTTCCTGGTTGTAGCCCAATTAAAACACTTTGCGCTTTTAAAGCAAGAGAGAGATCATCTTGTAAAGAAAGAACTTTATTTACTTTAATTCCTGAAGCAGGTTCAAATTCATGCAAATTAATAACAGGACCATTTTGGCTTTTTATAACACTTCCTTTAACGCCAAAGGTTGCCAATTTATCCTCTATAAGACGCGCCTCTACTTTCAATTTTTGCTGTTCAATTTCAGGATTTTTCTTAAAATTATTTTTATGATATTCAAGTTTTTGTATTAATAATTCAAAATCTTTTTTATTTATTGAAAAGTTAGATTCTGTTGATATTTTAGAAAAGGTAACATCATTTAAAATATTATTATTGTTACTTGCATTCTCATGAGCTATAGAATGAATTTGTTTTCTATCATCAACATTAATAATTTGCCTTTTATTTTCAAAACTTTTTTTGAAAATATCTTCATGTGACATTGGCAAAGTCTCTTTTTCAGCCCCCTGCTCACCAAGAGCACCCGCTAAGTTTTTAGCGGAACGAGAAGGAAAAAGAGATAAAAGATAAGCAAATGAAGCCAGAGGACGAATGCCTAGAGCAAGAGTTAAACTTGCTAAAACTCCAATTGATAATATTATAATAGAACCCATATTTCCTATATAGGTCACAAAAAACTTAGCAATCATATGACCAATAATTCCACCAGAGTAAACATCAACACCGCGGAAATGAAACACGGGAGAAATAAGTGACATCAATCCTAGGTAACAAATAATCAATTGAGGATAACCAAAAACGCGCAAGCCAAAACGACTACGTTGCCTTGGTCTTCTAAAAGTATTCAACAGCTGTACAATAAATATCATAGAAAAAACGATGGAACCCAATCCGCAAACTTGAAAGCTCCAATCAGCGATTGAAGCACCTAAGAGTCCAAACGTATTAGAAACATGAGCTGTATTTGTTAAGGAATAAGAACTGATATTAAAGGAGCTGGGATCGGCTGGATTATAAGTAATAATTGAGACAAAAACACAAAATGTGACTCCAAGAAGTAATATGTGCACATATTCTTTCAAATACTCTCTATCTTCCGCTTCATTTTTTTGCAGTTTATTGCTTAAAGAATCTTTATTTCTTACATCTGTCGAAGATACCATTGAGAGTCTCCATAAGTCACACTATTCTATGCTTGAAAAGGAGGGGAATATGACCCATTCGCCGTTCCACCAAATTTTTTTAGGCTTTAAAGCCCCTGTCTATTCTGTCAGATTTTTTTTACGCAATAAAGTTTTGTTACTTTTAGGCATCGGTCCTCATATCATTAATCTCTTTATATACTTCTGGATTATCCGAAGTATCGTCATTGCCAAATGGGTTAAACCTCTTTTTCATTCCCTTGAATTACGTTGGGAAGGAACTTTCGTGGCTCCCCTGTTTAATCCGGTTTTGATTGAAGTTGTCATATGGATAATCGGGGTACTTCTTTACGGTATTTTTGGCACCGCCTTTGTCAATGCCGTTGCCAGTCCATTATACGACATAATTGCACAAAAAGCATATGAAAAAACATCAGGTAGAAATATTCCAAAACAAACCTTTATGGATTTTATTGACAGCATCATTTCCGAAATTACGAAAGCCGTCGTCATTATATGTCTTGTTATTATTTCTCTTTTTGTTCAAATATTTGCACCCCTCGTTTTCTTTGCGGCCATTTGGTATTTAGGCTGGAATAGTATCGATCGTACCTTACTTTTAATGAATATACCTCTAAAAAAAAGACTCCGTTTTGGTTTAAAAAATTGGGGATTGTGCATTGGACTCGGATTTTGGAACTATATTCCCATTATTGGAGCTCTCATGGCTTTTGCCATGGCCGCAGCAGGAGCAATCGCCGTTGCTAAACATGAAGACTGTAGTGAGGAGAGAAATTGATTGTTATTAAAAACATGTCATGATAATTTTAAATATAAAAAAGGATGTGCCCATGACTGATAATATAAAGCATATCAATAGTCAGACCATAGAAGGTCTAAAAATGCTTCAAGAAGACGGCGAACCCGATTTTTTGGCGGATTTAATTGATACTCTTCTAAAAACAACCCCACAAAAAATAGTAAACATCGATAATTTTTTAAATCAAAATGATCTCGTTGCTGCCTCTAAAGAATCTCACTCTATTAAATCGAGCGTGCGCGCCCTTGGAGCTGAAAAACTTGGAAATATCTGTCAGTCATTGGAAGATTTAAAAGCAACAAATAGGGTTGATGACGCAAAAAATATTTTTTCTACCTTAAAAGAAGAATATGAATTAGTCACAAAGGAATTAAATGAAATAAAGGGTTCATTAAAATGAATTTAATTTATTTTATTATTTTTTCAATATTAATTTTTTTTCCTATTGAATTATCAGCTACTGAAGAAAATATATTTAAATTTAAAAATACTGTAGAATTAGGAATCACTATTGATGATTTACCAGCTGCAGGCCCCGACATTCCCTTTATGACTCGTCAAGAAGTGTCGGATAAGTTAATAAAAACTTTAAAAGAAAAAAAGGTGCCTGAAGTTTATGGATTTGCAAATGGCACATTACTTTACAATACTGAAATGCAAAAGAAAATATTAACTGATTGGAAAAAAGCAGGATATTTAATTGGCAATCATACATTTGCACATTTAAATTTAAAAAATGTAAGCGCTGAAGAATACATTAAAGACATAGAACGCAATGAATCCGTTTTAATTGACCATGCTTCATCGGTTTCTGAACTCAAAGTATTTCGCTACCCTTACTTAATGGAAGGTGAAAATCTTGATAAAAGGTATTCAGTTCGCAGTTATTTTAAAAATAGAAATTATAAAATTGCTCAAGTCTCAATTGATTCTAGCGATTGGGACTTTAATGAAGCCTATTTAAGATGTAAAAAACTAAATTTGAAAGAAAAAGAAAATGAACTTGTTGAAAAATATATTAAAAATATAGTTGAAGTTTTAAAGTATAATGAAGCATTATCAAAATATATTTATGGTCAAAACAGAAAAACTCCACAGGTTTTATTACTTCATTTCAACTCTTTAAATGCAAACTATTTAGGATTAGTGTTAGATAAAATCAATAAAATGAATGTAAAGTTTGTATCAGCTTCTAAGGCCTTTAACGATTCTATTTTTCAAGAAGATTCCGCAATTCCTATGGCAAGTGGTCTTCCTTTTTATGAACAAGTGAGAAGATCGCACAATTTAAAATTTGAAGGATATCCCTTTCCTGAAAATAATACGAAATGGCTAAATAAACAATGTGAAGAATAAAATTAAAATTATTTAAATCAAATCATAATATTTAAGCCCACACCCGCTTCATTTGAAAACCATAAATTTCCATCTTGAATAGAATTAATTCGATTATAAAATACATAAATATTATTACTATTCCTATCTCCATAAGTTACACGACTAGAAAATCCTAAACTATTACCACGAGTGCAACTGTCTTTATCCCAAATTCTATTTAAATGAAATTCTAAATTTAAAAATAATACCTCTTTTACAATGGGAAAATCTGCTTCCGATCGAAATCCATAGGCCATGAAAGATGAAGGTGACCAGTAATTTGATGTTGTATATTTATATGATGTATTTTCATATCCAATTCCTACTAAAATCCAAGGAACATCAATAAATAATCCATACAATAAAGAAACATTAGTAATAGACTTTTGATTTTGATCTGATAAATAAAAATAATTTTCAATAATTCGTGTTATAATTTCGGGAGTAAAATTTATGTTTAGAGCAGTATTCAAAGAATCTG
Organism: Silvanigrella aquatica; assembly: GCF_001907975.1. Taxonomy (NCBI): domain Bacteria; kingdom Pseudomonadati; phylum Bdellovibrionota; class Oligoflexia; order Silvanigrellales; family Silvanigrellaceae; genus Silvanigrella; species Silvanigrella aquatica. The sequence continues at coordinate 224,757 of NZ_CP017834.1, read as the reverse complement.
CGGTTAATCTATAATTAATCCCACCAGGCTGAATAGTATACGTATATGCAAAATCTCTATTGGCACTTACAAAACCACTAAAAACGTCTTGAATAACTAAAAATGCTTTTAATTCCCCTACAAATATATTACCAATATCCGTATTTAAGTTATCATAAACGCGATGGTCTCCACCAGAAAAATCTAATTCAAATTCCGGTGAAAACTTTCTACCAATAGAAAATAAAGCACGTTGGCCATTGTAGTTTGTCGTGCCATTATAACCTTGAGTCGATACAACAGAACCTGCAAAATCCCAGGCCTCAGGATATTCATTGTCGTAAGGATTCATTGGATCTCTTCGGTTATTCCGAAACTGCATAATACTGCTATGCATAAACATATTATCAGAAGACTGATTATAGTTATACTGTGTATTAAATATTGCGGGCTCATCAGCGTAAATAATTACATAATCAATAGAAATTAAAAATAATATAATATATTTTAACATTTTATACCTACCTAAAATAAACATTTAATTTTGAATTTTTAAGCATTTTTTTAATCAAAATCATTTTAACATTATTTTTATTATTTTTTATAATCTTAATACTATTATTTTTATCCCCATCGATAATTTCTCTATTAGTATCAATAAAAACAAAAATATCAGTTACATCATAGGGATTAGAATTATTAACCTCTAAAAATAATTTATTTTCTTCATTGTTTTGATAAAATGTAGTATAAATATTCTGTTTTTCAATCCACCATCGCGCAAGTTGAATAAAATTAGTTTTCCAAACATTTTTATCTTTTAAATATTTAAAAAACTGATCAATCCCCTTTTCTAAGCTCTTTGTAGTTAGGCTTTTTGAAGGAAAATTAAAAAAACCAGCTCCTTTTAAAACCTCTACTTCATGAAATCTTTTTTGAAAATCATTAAATATCATTGTTGAATTATGAAATTTAGAAGTTTTATACATAGTTAATTCTTTTAAATTATATTTTGGAAAATAAATAAAAGATCCCTCGTTCATGAGTACGGGAGAAAATCTAAATAAAGTTTGATTTCCAATAATATAAGTCATTTTATTTTGAATCACTGCATTCATTGTGGTGGTATCAAAGCGATTTTGCGGAGGTTTAAAACCATATACTTTATTATGCCAAAACTCTTCGAGTAGTAAACGAGAATTTTGAATATTTTCAAACTGATTTTGCAAAGTATTTCCCTGCAATATAGCATCATTTTCACTGGCAGAAGCAATTTCGATAATTTTATTTTTCTCATCTTCAACCAAAGCAGATTTTTTTTGTAATCTTTCTGCAGAAATAAAAAGACTTACTGGAAAATCATAGTCCTTAAATAAATCCTTATATTTTTCTGCATTATCTGAATCGTCATCAACTTCAATAGAAGGGACAAAAACGGAATTAAACTCACCTTTCCAAGTAGAAACAACAGCCATGGGATTTTTCAAAACCCATTGCAAAGCATGAGCAATATACAAATCTAAATAAAATAATTCATTAGCTTTCACCTTATCAGGTGTAACAGGATCTAATGCAAACCAAGCTGCCCGCATTTTAGGATGCTCTACAAAATTAGAACGTATAATCATACTTTCCGAATTTGAATATTTTTTTATTTGTGACTGTGTATTTGACTCAAAACTTGAGGATATGCCTGTTTTAGAAATTGCTATAAAATTGTTGTCAACAGGAAAGATATTGAGTTGCATTCCTGGGGAAATATCACACCAAGGAACATTATTGCCCTCAAAAACAGTGGGGGAATTATTTTTTTTGTCATCATTTTTTTTAAATTCAACGCCAAATATTTTTTCGCTTAAATTCTTGTCACTTTTTACTCCTAAGCCATCAAAATATCCAATATTCCCTGTAGCAAACAATCCAATTTCATTATTAAATAATTTTTCTATTTCTTTTCTCGTTACATACTTAATCGAATTAAGCTGAGGAATTAACAATAAATCTATTTCATTATTTTTCTTTAAATCTGTTATTATTTTAAAATTTAATTTTTTTCTCTTAAAAAATTCGACCCATAGATTGACAGCATTAGAGTGATTTTTCAAATTTTCATTTTTACCTTTTGATTTAAAAATACCGATTTTATAATTATTTAATTGTTTAAAAACCAAATTCAAATCATCAATTTTTTTATCTGATATATACTCTACTAAATCAGGATTTTCAATCAATGTATTCAATTGATATTCTTTTAAAAGTCCTCCAGATATAAGTTCTTCATATTTTGCTGAATCAATGGTTTTTTCACCAAGTTTAAAATAGCTAAATAAATATCCAACAAGGAAAGATAAAAAAATGATTCCACTAATTATTCCAAAAAAATATGTTAATGTTTTTCGATCACTCAGTTTATTATCAAATTCATTATCCTTTTCTTTCTCCTTTATTTTAATATAAGGTGCATATTTTTTAAAAAAAATGCTCTCTAATACTATATTTGTATTTTTTTGATTGAACTTCAATAATTGCTTCACACGATATAAAAAATATGTCACTAAGGTAATAAAAAGCGTTGCTAAGCATAGCGATAATACAAATATACTTAATATATTTTGAATTATCATACTTTTTTACATACCCTTTCTATCCAATTTAGCCCATGTCATTGGCAAACTTAAAAGCTCGTCTAAAATTGAGAAAAATTTAACAACTTCCATTGAAAATCCATATGTAATACGATTAATGGCAGAATATAATATTAACGAAAACGACCTTTTTTCGGTAACAACACAAAATAAAGTAACCGTCATATCAAGAATAACGAGTTGATAAAAGAAATATCCTATAAATGAATTTGTGTGGTAAATAAGGGTATGAACAATCGCAAACATACCAAATAAGAAATTTGCGCTAGGAATAAAGACAGATTCAATAATCATATAAAATATAATTGTAAAATTTTTAAAGCTCTTATGCGGCTTGATTAACCAAATAATATTTTCTCGAATGGCTTGAATAATACCACGTGTCCAACGATACCGTTGTGAAATAAGAGAATTAAAATCTTCAGGTGCTTCTGTTACAGCAACCATGCCAGGATCATAAATAATTTTAAGTCCTGCCATCAGTAGACGAACCGTAAGTTCACAATCTTCAGCGAATGTATTTGAACGATAACCACCGACTTCTTGAAGAAATGACTTTCTAAATAAGCCAATAGGTCCCGGAACAACAATGACCATATTTAAAAAAGACTGAGCGCTTTTAAATAAATTCAAACCCGAAACGTATTCAAGCCTTTGAAAAGAGGTAATGGCATTGTTTACATTTCCAATTTCAACACTACCAGCTACGGCCGCAATAGCAGGATCAACTTCAAAATATTTCATTCCTGTTTCAATGGCATCAGAATTTAAGACACTGTCCGCATCCATACACAAAACAAAATCCCCATGGGACTCAATAATAGCCCGGTTTAATGCACTGGCTTTACCTGCATTTTCTTGATGAATGGCTCTAATTTTTCCTTTTCTTTCTAAAAGAGCTATGACATCAATTGTTGTATCGCTTGACCCATCATCGACAATTAATATTTCAATATTAGGATAGCTCATTCCTAAAACGGATTTAGCCGCATTATTAATTACTTTTTCTTCATTAAAACATGGGATAATAACTGTGACTAAAGGAAAATATTTAATTTTTTCTGGGGTTTTATAGAAAAATTTATTTGCAAAACTTAGCATTAAATGCAGAACAAGCCTTGAGAATAAAAAAAGCATATAAAATTTCATGCCATTGAAAAACCAAAGTTCAATTCCTACCAAGTCATTAAAATCAAAATTTTTGAAGAAGATAAAAATGGAAAAGGAACAAATAAAAAGAACAACGACTATTAAATATAAAACTTCGTTATCTTTTAATTTAATTTTAGACATAAAATCCTTTTTATTAAAAAATAAATTTTATCAATGAGTTATCGGGATCTTAAAAAATTGAATAATAGATATATTTTGCTCATGACAAGAATTTGACTAAAAAGAAATTTATTAAAATCTAAATTATAATTAAACCTAAGGAAACTGACATGACAGAAGAAAACAAGAACATAAATTCAGAAAAAAAATTTGAAGAAACAGCTCCCCCTGTTAAAAAGAAAATTCTATACATTGATGATGATGAAGTGTCTCAAAAAATTATTTCAAAAGCTCTTTCAAGGCATTTTGAAGTGATTAGCGAGCTTTCAGGCACAAATGCCATGGTTTTAGCAGAAAAAGAAAATCCAAATTTAATTTTACTTGATTTAAATATGCCTAATGTTGACGGATTTGAAATATTAACATTTTTTAGAAATCATCCCATTTTGTCATCAATTCCTATTATTTGCGTAAGTGGAGATAAAGAAGAAAACACAAGGCGACGGGCCAATGAATTAGGCGCTACAAAGTATATGCCAAAGCCTATTGATATTACGCAGGTATCTAATGATGTTAAAAACTTATTACATATATTAAATAATCGTATAAAAAGTTCAAATGGAAATATTGAAATCTTTATAGCCTTTAATTCTTCTGAAAAAGATTTGGAAATAAAAAAAGATATTTTGAATATCCTCAGCCAAGGTAAAAATATATTAGTTATTTCAGTACAAGATGGAAGGTCTTTTTTCAAAAATATTGAAATTTCAAATGATACTTTTGAATTAGGTCGCTTGGTTTTTTTACAAATGAAACCATCACTTATATCTCGCTTGCCTTATTTAGAAGAGTTTTCTTCAGTAATATATGATATAAAAAAAATGATTAATTTCGAATTAAATTCATACCATTTATTTTTTGATAGTCCAGAGGTTCTTTTTAATATAGATGACATAAGTCAGTCAAATTCTTCTCTTCATCTCGTGAGTAATTCATTAGCTTCTTATTTTCAAAATATTTCATACTATACCAAATCAAATAAAAATCCTAAAATATCTTTAAATATAAATTCCATGGCAAAAATATTAGTTGGAAACTTTTAAAATGAAAGTGATATATAAAAAATTACTTTTTTCACTAACAAATTTTTATTTATATTTCAATTTATATGCTATGGATAAAGAAAGCATTCAAAATATTAATTTTCCACATTTTAGCCCTTATACTCAAATTTCTGAATATGAAGACAATGCAAAGTGGATGCAATTAATTACCATTTTAAAAGAGAAAAATATAAAGGGATTAATTCTTTCATTTATTCAAGATTCTCATAATTGCAATCCAGCCTGGGATGGAGACAAAAATAACGTAATAAATAGGAAAGAATTCAATGATAAGATAAATATTTTAGAAAATGAAAATATTTTATATAAAATTTCATTTGGTGGTATAGATGGCTTCAATTTAGCCTTAGAATGTATAACAGAAAACGATCTATTTAATGCCTATTTTAAGGTTTATACTTTGTATAAACCCACCGGATTTGATTTTGATCTTGAGGGAAATATTTTAAATAATCCTGCGGCAATAGAAAAAATTCTTAAAGCAATTGTAATAATGCAGAATAAATTTCCAAAAATTTTAATTTCATTTACATTTCCTGTTAAAATATCAGGTCTTGAGAGAAAGACTAAAGACATCATAAAAAAAGCCAAAATGCTAAAAATTGAGTTTTCCGTAAATTTAATGACTATGAATTTTTCACCTGAAGAAACAGGAAATATGACTAAATATATTCAATCTTCAGCATATAATACTTTTAAATTATTAAGCGCAATTTATCCTAGAAAAAATAAAGTTGACATTTGGAAGCAAATTGAAATCACTCCTATGATAGGTTTAAATGATATTAAAGGCGAAGTTTTTACATTAGATAATGCTAAAAAACTGAAAGGATTTGAAAATTTAGTGTCCTTAGGAGCTCTTCATTTCTGGTCATTAGAAAGAGATAAACCTTGTAACTTAAAAAAGGTAAGTCCAACCTGCTCAGGGATATCGAAACAAAAAAATTATGAATTTAGTGAAATATTTCAGGGTAAATAGATCTTATTTTCCATTAAGCTGTAATATTTTTCTCATTATTTTCTGATTTTTGCGATTGTAGACCTTCTCGTGTTTTTGATTCTACAGAAGCAACGTAATCTTTTTTAGCAATGACAGATTTTTCTAATTCTCTTAATTTTCTTTTCTTTTGTCTGATTTTTTTAGATAATATTTGAACATTTTTAAGTTCTTGCAAATACAATTGGCGATTTTCTTTTAATTCCGCTTCAATAAATTCAATTTTTTTATAGATCTTTTTTTCTAACTCATAGTCTTGTTCGAGTAATTTTTTACGATAATCGGTGGACTTTCTACTGTACAGTAGGAGAACAGGAGCCTGAATGGCTCCTATTAAAGCCAAAACCGTCCTCAATCCATTAAAAGGGTAGGGGTCAAACTTCAAACTGGCTACAGGAATGAATTCATTCCAAAGCACACACCCTCCTACAATACAAATGAAGAAGCTCATGGCCCACCATGAAGTTGAGAATTCGTAAAAGCGCGATCCCGATTTATCTCTAAGCTTACGAAAGGACTCGATTTTTTCTTTTGACATGCGCATGGTAATTTCTAGTTCCCCATTTTTGTTGACGATTTAAGCCGAAGCATCTCCGACAATACAATTTCGTCACGACATTGTAAACATTTTGTGACAAAGATGTGACAAAAGAGTATCAAAAGAAATTTTGTCATATTCTCATTTTTGCCAGAAACAGGGTAAAAACAATTGATATAGAAAAAGGCTCTTCCACAAGGGAATGTTCTTTGTTACAAAAGATTTTGATTTAATAGCTCCTAAATACTAAAAAACACGGGGCATTCACCACTCCCATTGTCGAGGAAATTCATGTCGTACCAACACAAAGAATTAGAACAAAATTGGCAAAAACATTGGAAAAACAAAAATATCTTTAAAACTATAGAAGATGCCTCCAAGCCAAAATTCTATGCGCTTGACATGTTTCCCTATCCCAGTGCAGCGGGTCTCCACGTTGGTCACCCCATGGGTTACACGGCCACAGACATCGTAGCGCGCTACTATCGGATGAAAGGCTATAATGTTCTGCATCCCATTGGCTGGGATGCCTTTGGCCTTCCCGCAGAACAGCACGCCATTGATACGGGAGAACACCCTTCAAAGTTAACTTATCGTTCTATTAATAATTTCAAAAATCAGCTACAAAATCTTGGGTTTTCCTATGATTGGGATAAAGAAATTGCCACCTGCCACCCCAAATATTATCACTGGACGCAGTGGATTTTTTCTCTTTTGTATAAAAAAGGTCTAGCCTATCAAGCAGAAGTTTTCGTAAATTGGTGCCCCGCTTTAAAGACAGTGCTTGCTAATGAAGAAGTTGTCGATGGGAAAAGCGAACGTGGCAATCACCCTGTTTACCGCGTTGCCATGAAACAATGGATGTTAAAAATCACAGCCTATGCTGAACGCTTATTAGAAGATCTCAATAAAATTGACTGGCCTGAATCCACTAAAGAAATTCAACGCAATTGGATTAAAAAATCAGTAGGGGCTAAAATTAAATTTTCTGTTAAAAATTATGAAACAGAACAAATTGAAGTCTTTACCACGCGTCCCGACACTCTTTTTGGTGCTACGTATATGGTGCTTGCCCCAGAGCATCCTTTAGTAGAAAAAATCACGACTCAAGAACAACTCTCTAAAGTAACAGAATATCGTGAAGTCACGTCGCGCAAAAGCGATCTCGATCGTACCGAATTAAATAAAGAAAAATCTGGTGTTTTTACGGGCGCCTTTGCTATTAATCCTGTAAATGGACAAGAAGTTCAAATTTGGATTAGCGATTATGTGTTAATGGGCTACGGTACAGGCGCCATTATGGCCGTTCCTGCACATGACTCCCGTGACCATGAATTTGCCAAGAAATTTGGGTTAAAAATCCAACAAGTGATTGCCTCTCCAAATAAAGACTTTAATATCGAAAAAGAAGCCTATACGGAAGATGGTGAAATTATAAATTCGGAATTTTTAAATGGACTTCTTGTTGATGCTGCCAAAGATAAAATAACCGAATATCTTGAAAATAAAAAAATTGGTGAAAAAAGTATCACTTATAAATTACGTGATTGGATTTTTAGCCGTCAAAGATACTGGGGAGAACCTATTCCCGTATTAAAAGATTCTAAAGGCAATGTCATCCGTGCTTTTGAGGAAAATGAATTACCTTTAACCTTGCCTGAAGTCAGCAGTTATGAACCCACTGGCGATGGCAAAAGCCCGCTTTCTGCCATAACAAATTGGGTACAACGGAAAAATAAAAATGGGGAATTGGAATTTGTCGAAACCGATACCATGCCTGGTAGTGCAGGAAGCAGCTGGTATTTTCTTCGTTATATTGACCCCTTTAATAATAAATGCATTGGGGATTACGAAAAATTAAAATACTGGATGCCCGTGGATCTTTATATTGGTGGCCAGGAGCATGCTGTTGGACATCTTTTATATGCACGCTTTTGGACAAAAGTTTTATATGATGCAGGCGTTTGTCCTGTAGATGAGCCTTTTCAAAAATTAGTGCATCAAGGTATGATCTGCAAAGATGGCGCTAAAATGTCGAAGTCAAAAGGAAATGGAATTAACCCCGATGATGTTATTCATCAATATGGCGCCGATTCCCTTCGCGTATACGAAATGTTTATGGGACCATTAACTCAGACTAAAGAATGGGATGATAGCAATCTAGCGGGAGTTCATCGCTTTTTAAGCCGCGTGGAGCGTTTTTTCCTATCGGACAACGGCAAAAGTTTATTAAATGATGAGCCCGCAACACAACAGGATTTGAAAATTCTGCATAAGACAATTAAAAAAGTAACAGAAGACATTGAAAATTTAAGTTTCAATACCTCTATTGCACAAATGATGATATTTTTAAATTCCGTTGCAGAATCACAATGTAAAAACAAAGAAGTATTAACACAATTTATTAAAATACTTTCACCTTTTGCACCGCACCTTGCTGAAGAGCTTTGGTACAAATGTGTTGTAGAAGAAAAAATATCCCCTCAAGACAAAAATTATCCTTTTGCTTCTTTAGCAGAATGGCCAAAATACAATCCCGAATTAACAATTGATAATGAAGTTAAAATTGGTGTTCAAGTCAATGGCAAACACCGTGGCGAAATCTCCATCGCGATGAATGCATCTCAGGAAGAAGCTGTTGCAGCGGCAATGGAAAATGTCAACGTCAAAGCAACAATAGAAGGAAAAATAATTCGCAAAACCATTTATGTTGCTAATCGTATTTTAAATTTTGTTGTCGGATAATGTTTTACAACTATTTTATTTTGAAGAGTTAAGCGCCACACTGCTGACATGTTTTGAAAAACATTCTGATTCATCGGAATGAATATGACAAGGTATGCGTACAACAGATTCCTTGTCATTTAATATTCCCTGATTTGATAGATTTTTGTGAAAGCTAGAGAGAACAATCAATAGAAAAATCATTAAAATTATTTTGAGTTTCATAGGAAATCCTTTTTTAATTAAATGATTTTTTAGACGTTATGCATTAGCAAAGAAAAATTGAAGGCTTACAATCAGTGTAGGTATATTTTTTATTTTTTAAAATGTCAACATATTTTAGATATTATGATTAAATTACACCTTTTATATCAATTAAATTGGGAAGCAATTTTATCATAAAAAAAACAAATAAATAAAAATTTACTAATTAATCCCTGAGAAAATGTGCAAAATAACTTTCCAAAAAAATAGCAACACCATCTTCATCATTTGATAATGTTAATTTATCTGCTGCTTTTTTTGCTAATAAGGAAGCATTTGCCATAGCCACACCAAATCCACATGTCTCGAGCATCAAAGCATCGTTATCTCCATCGCCCATGGCAACAATATCTTTCACATCGAAATGGTTTAAAAATGCAAACTGAGCCACACCTGAAAATTTAGATACGCCTTCCGCATTGATTTCCAAAGAATCTGCTTTTGATAAAACCGAATTTAAATGCGGAAGAGTTCTTTTCAATTGCTCAGAAAAAATATTTAAATCATTTGGATTGGCGACAAACATAATTTTTTCAGCTTCTGTAGCCTGAAAAGCATCTTCACCTATAGCATTGGGATTAAACCCTATAATTCGTGCTTCCTCTCTGGCCATGGAGGTATCAAAAGGAACAAACCAGTTAAAATCTGAATAAATATGCATGGTCAAATCGATAGTTTTATTTTCTTTCACAAAATTATTTACCAAAACCTTAATTTGTATAAAATCTTTTTTTGAAATTGATTTTTTATATAGAATTTCATTATCACTACTTGCAATAATTCCCCCATTTCCACCAATCATAGGCTGATTTATAAATCCAATTTCATTTGCAATTTTTAATACAGATTTTATTGGACGGGCACTTGCTAATACAACTTTAACTTCCGAATGGTGGAGTTTATTTAAAATATTTTTAGTTCTTTCGGTTACTTTATGCTTAGAATTTAATAACGTTCCATCAAGATCAAGAGCGACTGCTTTCATTTTTAATTTTCCTATTCATCATATATTTTATTTTTGAATTAAAGCTTGAATTTTATTAATTTGTCTTAAAGTTTTTGTCTCATTTGTATAAAGCTTAATGTCTTTAAAATCAATCCATTTGAGATCAAGTGACTCCTCAGAAATAATAATATTTTCACTTTCATTTGCAAGAATAAGATAACTCACATCATAGTGCTTATGCTTGGGATCATTTTTTCTTTCCGGAATAATATGAATATCAATATCAATGGGAAGAGCTGATAATTTATTTTCAGTTAGTTCATTAACATGATAAATTTCAGGAAAATTTAAAATGTTGATTAAATTTAATTGTTTTAAACCTGACTCTTCATGAGCCTCTCTAAGAGCGGTATTGTGAACCAAATACTCGCCATCACAATGTCCGCCTAATTGTAACCATTTTTTTAATTTCGCATGATAGGTAAACAACATTTTTGTAAAACTTGCATTTATAATATATGCCGAGCCCGTAATATGACCAGGGACACATTCTCTAAAAAAGCAATTCGAGTTTTCCTGAATAAAACTTGTCATTTCATAATATGTAGATAACTGTTGCTCATGCATAAATAGGCTATCGTTAAAAAGTCCATCTAATATTTTTTCTTTGTAGAGGGAAAGAGTTTTTAAAAGATAAACTCTTTTGTCATCGTCGTTAAAATTGATCATTTATTCACCAAAAAATTTAGTTGACTTCAATACATTTTTCCCGACTTGAAAAAAATAAATCCAAACCACAGCTATTATAATGAGAAAGCCTCCCAGCAATGATCTTGGGGTCATTGTCTCGCTCAGTATGGCATAACCAAAAAAGATAGCAAATACGGGTTATAAAAAAATCTCGGCACGATACCTTTCAGAAATTTGCATATTAAACCTAACTATTTCACGACATAAATAAAAAACTCATCGAATTATAAAAATATTCTAAATATTAAAAAATAACAATAAATAAATCTATGAAAGTTTTTAAAGAATCCAATCACATTTACTAAAAAAATATGTTAATACTTGTTCATGAACGATATTTAAATTGAAAGTTCAATAAATAAGAAAGGTTACTTATATGACAAACTGGGAGTCTTTATATAAAGAGCATATACATAAGCGCATGCACGATGCCGAAAAGGCTCTAACGGCACTCAATTACCGTTCGCTCCTTTTAGGGGCGGGGGAACCTTTTTTGTACTTTTCTGACGACAACAATGCGCCATTTCGCTCCAATCCTCATTTTGCACATTGGTGCCCCGCCAAAGGGCCGCATCACCTTTTAAAATTTGAACCAGGAAAAAAACCACTTCTTGTCTATTACTCACCTGATGATTACTGGCATGCGCATGAAAAACTTGGAAATCCTTTTTGGGCTTCTGAATTCGATATTATTGAAGTAGGTTCTGTCGATAAAATATGGGAATCCTTAGGCGATTTAAATTATGCTGTATTTTTAGGTAACGAAACAAAATACGCACAAACTAAAAATATAAAAATAAATTGCGAACTTATGGAAGCACGCCTTAATTGGTATCGCAGATTTAAATCAAATTATGAAATACAGTGCCTATCTGAAGCCAATAAAATGGGAGCGAAAGGACATTTTGCTGCCAAGGAAGCGTTTTTATCAGGTGCTTCTGAATATGAAATTCACATGCAATATTTAAATGCAATAGAATGCGTCGATACAGATTTACCTTACACAGGCATCGTGGCACTCGATCAAAATGGTGCTATTTTGCACTATCATGGTCGCGATAAAAAAAGAAATGGGAGCGTATTATTAATTGACTCAGGAGCTTCTTACTATCATTATGGCTCTGACATCACACGTACCTATGGAAATAAAAATTGCGATCCTTTATTTCTAGAACTCATTTCAGAAACAGAAAAATTGCAAAAGAATTTATGCAGTGCTGTAAAAAAAGGATTATATTTCCCTTCGCTTCATGAGCAATGCCATATACGCATTGCTGAAATATTAGAAAATTTAGGAATTTTAAAAATTTCTGGAGATTACGAAACAGCATTGCATGATGGCATTACGAAAATTTTTCTTCCACACGGATTAGGCCATATGCTTGGAATTCAAGTACATGACATTGGTGGAAAACAACTGGATGAATTGGGACACCCTGCACCTCAAAATCCACCAAATATTTTATATCGTTCATTACGTTTTGTTGGTACTTTAGAAGAATCTGTCGTCGTTACAATAGAACCTGGAATTTACTTTATTCCTACTTTATTAAATCAATTCAAACAAAATAATAAACACGCAGACAAAATAAATTGGGGATTAATTGAAAAATTAATCCCGTTTGGCGGTATTCGCATTGAAGATGATGTCGTTCCTATTGGAAATGGACAAAGAAATTTAACAAGGGAATATTTGCCTTAAAAAAATAAATACACCCTAAAATTAAACTCCATTTTGCACATGATGCACGGTAAATGTAATTAAATTTACAATTTCATCAATATCCGAATTTCTTGCTAAAACATTAACAGGTTTTTTCATTCCTGTAAGTATGGGTCCAATCGTTGTTGCGCCACCTAATTTTCCTAATATTTTATAAGCAATATTTCCTGATGTTAAATCGGGAAATATAAGAACATTAGCGGGACCTTTTAATGTTGAAAAACCATAGGATCTTTCAAGAAGTTCAGAGGATAAAGCAAAATCGGCTTGCATTTCACCATCAATTTCAATATCGGGGCGCAATTTTTTCACAATGCCTGTTGCTTTGCAAACTTTCTCAGATTCCGGATGCTTTGCGCTCCCAAAATTGCTGAAGCTGAGCATAGCAACACGAGGCTGTTCCTTTAAATATATTTTTGCAATGTCATGAGTTTGAATAGCAATTTGCGCAAGTTGCTCTGCATTCGATTGAATATTAACAGTGGTATCAGCAATAAATATGCTCTTTTCCTTCCAAAGTAACATATAAATACCAGCAAGAACTTTATCAGGCTGCGTGCCAATTACGTGTAAAGCAGGCCTTAAAGTATCACCATAATTATGATGAACTCCCGAACAAAAAGCCTCTGCTTCACCTAAATTCACCATCATACTTGCAAAATAATGATGATCACCTGTTATAAGCTCATAGGCACCCATACGAGTTAAGCCTTTGCGAGCGCGTTTTTCTAATAATAATGAAGAGTACTTGTCGGAACGTTTGTCTTCGGTAGGATCGATAATATGAATTCCTGACAATTGTTTTTCTAATTTATTTTCTTTAATAAGCTCATTTATTTTAGGAATACTTCCAATTAAAATAGGTTCACAAATTCCTTCTGAACGAACAATTTCAGCAGCTTTTAGTATTTTAGGGCTTGTTCCTTCGGGCAATACAACTCGTATTTTCTTTCCACTTGACCTATTTGCGACAATAACATTTCTTTTTATTTTTCTTGTTACGGATTGCAAAACACCTAATCGAGACTCTAAATGATCGACATATTGTTCTATGTCTATTTTTTTTCTTGCCACATTTGTTTCCATAGCCGCTTTTGCTACGGCTGGCGCCACACGAAGTAACAATCGGGGATCAAATGGTTTTGGAATTAAATATTCTCTACCAAAACCTGATAAATTGGCATCATATGATTTGGTGACACTTTCAGGAATATCTTCTTTGGCAAGCGCCGCAATCGCTTGAACTGCGGCCATTTTCATTTCTTCATTAATGCGCCTAGAAAGAACATCTAATGCCCCCCTAAAAATATAAGGATAACCCAAAACATTATTTACTTGATTGGGATAATCGGAACGCCCTGTAGCAATGATGGCGTCATTACGCACTTCCATAATGTCTTTAGGCGTGATTTCCGGATCGGGATTTGCCATAGCAAAAATTATGGGATTTTTTGCCATAGATTTTACCATTTCTTTAGTAACAGCTCCTGCGACACTTAAACCACAGAAAAAATCGGCATTTTCTAAGGCTTCTGCCAAAGTCCGCTTTTTGGTATCATTTTCAAAACGCTCTTTATATTTGTTCATGCCCTCTATGCGACCTTTATAGACCACACCCTTAGAGTCACACAAAATTAAATTTTCGCGTTTAACACCGATGTTTAAATACATTTGAGCACAGGCAATGGCAGCAGCTCCTGCACCATTGAGAACGCATTTAATTTCTGAAATTTTACGTTTCGTAATTTCACAGGCATTTAATAAGGCAGCAGCACTGACAATAGCAGTTCCATGTTGATCATCGTGAAATACAGGAATGTCTAATTCTTCACGAAGTTTTTCTTCTACTTCAAAGCATTCGGGAGCTTTAATATCCTCTAAATTAATCCCACCAAACGTAGGTTCAAGCATGCGACAAGCAGAAATTATTTCTTCGGGTGTTTTTGCATTTAATTCGATATCGTAACAATCGATGTCAGCAAACACTTTAAATAGAACAGCCTTCCCTTCCATAACGGGTTTTCCCGCTAAAGGACCAATGGCACCCAGACCTAAAACAGCCGTCCCGTTTGTTACGACAGCAACAAGATTTCCTTTTGCAGTATATTCGTAGACAAGAGAAGGATCGCGCGCGATTTCCTTACAAGGCTCAGCAACACCGGGAGAGTAAGCAAGCGTGATATCTTTTTGATTTTTGCATTCCTTGGTAATGCCTGTCTCAATTTTACCTTTGCGACCTCTACTATGATAATTTAAGGCATCTTCTTTTAAACCCATGTGACCTTCCTCCTCTAAGTACCAAGATGATGTCATGGGAACAACCATCATCAGGGTATCCTTTTAAACTAGCTCTTGCAATGTGGTAAGCTAACACTATCAAGAGTGCACTTTCCACAAGGAACATGAGGTTACCTTATAATGAAAGTTTTAATAATTGATGACGATGCTGACCTACTCGATATGACAATTAAAAGATTTAAGCGCAAAGGAATTGATGCTGAAGGAGCACAAAATTTAACCACGGCAAGAGAATTATTAAAAAAACATCCTGAAATTAAAAGTATTGTATGCGATCTCTTTTTATTAGAAGGGGAAAATGGAATTGATTTTTATGATAAAGATTTAAAATCAAATTTTTCTGGAAAATTTGTATTAGCAACGGGTGATGATACTGCAGACAGTCGCATAGAAAAATACAAATCAGAAAATAAAAATTTTGCATGCTTTCAAAAACCATACGCAATCGAAGACGTTATTAAATTTATAGAGCAATAACTATGGCTATTAAATTAAAAAAAAATAATGAAAATGGACAATGGCTTAAACTCAATGATGCCGCTCAGTTACTTCAAGTTTCCGAAATTACTTTGAGACGAAAATTAAAGTCGGGAAAGCTAAAGTCAGAAATACGCGACGGCAAATATTTTATTTTTGTTCAAGATACGGAAGTAAAAGAAAAGAAAAATGATCTTGTCTATTTTGAAAGTTTTATTGCTGAAAAAGAATCTGAATTAAGAGATTTAAAAAAACAAATATCTGACCAAAAAATACTTATTAATGCTCTTGAATATCAGCTAAATTTAGTCAAATCAAAATGAGATCCTTCCTGTATTTTATTTATTCATGGAATAATTAAAATAATATTTAATTTTTTGATCAAAAAGACTTCAAATTAATAAGCTTGCATTATAAGAGAAAATCTAATAGAAATAACTGGTCAAAATAGAATTATCTATTTTATGATCTCTTTTTAAAAATTATCTATTTTATAGTGTTGGTTTTAAAATTATGTATTTCAAAACAATTTTTTATTGTACTATTTTGCCATTTTTTTTGAATCCTATAGACATATTTGCACAAGAAATTATCAAAGAAAATAACACCTTAACGCTCTCGCTCCAATCGACTATGGAACTTGCAGAAGACAATTCAACGGAAGTTAAGTCTGCAAATATAGAGCTTAACTACAATGATAACCTTCATACCCTAAGCTATTTTAATTTTGGTCCTAACATTTCAGCAAATGCAAATGCAGAATGGTTTCCTCAAAATATTCAAAACTTTAATACGGGACAATCAAACCAAGCCTCTAGCGCAGGCCTCAAAGTAGAACAACCCATAACGGGAATATGGCAAAGTTTTTACAAAATTCAGCAATATTCAGCACAGTATGATGCTGCTACTTTCCAAGCTGAAGACAGCAAAATTAAGGCACGCACAGATGGAGCCCAGGCCTTTATCAAAGCACAGCAAGCCTTCCAGGATATGGAAATAAAACGGAATGACCTAGAAAATGCTCAAAAACAATGGAATGATACCAAGATTCTATTTGAAAGTGGTGACGAAAGTAAAACAAAAATTGATGTTCTACAAATGCAAGCAAAGTTCACAAATTCAGAAGTTGAATTTGAAATGGCGCAAAATTTATTTCAAAATAGAGTCTCAGAATTAAAAAATTTATTAAAATTAAATAGTGATGTTTCTATACAATTTCAAAGTCACTCTCAATCACAATGGGAAACATATCAAAATAAAATGCCAGAACTCAATATATTAGTTTCTGAAAATGAAAAAAATAGAAGTGATTTAAAAATAATTGATAAGAAAATTATTTCTCAAGATAATTTTATAAAACAAACAAATTTTGAATATTTTCCTAAAATTGATGCGTTTGCAGCCTACCAAAGAAATAATTCTCTGGAATCTATTGATATAAATGCACCAGAACCAAGCAATTCTCTAAACTTTGGATTAAAACTTTCCTGGAGTATTTGGGATGGGGGGCTTTCTACAGAAAAGAGAATGTCACAAATTAATGAAAGAGAAAAGTTAAAATTAAATAAAACTAAAAAAGAATTTGATATTAGAAATGAAATCTCTCAGGCATATTATAATTTAAATTCAAATATTCAAATATTACCCAAATCTAAATTAGCGACAGAAGCCCTTGAAGAGGCCTATAAACTTTCGCAAATTAAATACAAAACAGGAAACTTAACGGCATCAGAACTTATTCAAGTACAAAATTCATATATAAGCGCAAAAATTTCACTTTCTAAATTACGAGGAGATATAGATTTTTCTTGGATTCAATTACAAGCGGCTATTGGACAATTACCTAATGCAAATACGACAGGGTGAATTATGAAAAAAATAAAAGTGTTCAATTTATTTACTATCTATTTTTTAATTTTAATATCTTTTATGAGTTGCTCAAAAAACAACACAAATAAAGCAACACTGCCAGTTATCGAAACAAATAAAAAAGAAGAGAGCATTGCCCTTGCAGAAAATACAAATAAAAATCAAGATTCTTCTAAAAAGATAACACCAAAAGAAAATAAAATTATTGATACCAATTTACAATCCGAAAATACCCCCAGAATTTCTGCTACAATTAAAGCGGAAAATCAAAGTAAAATAGGATTTTTAACATCAGGATCAATTACAAAATTATACGTTCATCCAGGTGATGAAGTAAAACAAGGACAAATTTTAGCATCATTAGAAGATAATCAGGCAAAAATTGATGTCAAAATGGCAAAAATTGAAGTAGAAAAAAAGAACTTAGATGTTATACAGCAAGAAAAAAATGTCCAAAGAATAGAACAACAATACAAAAATGGAATTGTAAATTTATCTACATTAGAAAAAGAAAAAAATTTATTGCAATTAAATAAACTTGAATTGAATGCTGCTCAGGTTCAACTTGAAGGAAAAGAATATACTTTAAAATCAACTCAATTGACCGCTCCTTATGCAGGTATTATTACTCAGTCCTTACAATTTGTAGGTGACTACGTATCAACAGGAAGTGCTATATTCCAAATTTCTCAAATGAATAATTTTAAATTGTATTCCCAAATTCCAATTACCTATTTTAATCAATTAAAAGTAGGAATGAAATTAGAAGTAAAAAATCCTATTACGGGAAATAAAGGTGAGGCAACAATTAATCGCGTTGTTCAAGTAATCGATCCAATAACAAGAACGTTTGATATTTATGCCGATGTCACTTCCTTTTCCGATAAATTAGCTCCCGGTGTATTTTTAGAAATCTTGCTCAAATCAATTTAATAAAGAGTCCTTCATGTTAATTTCTAAAATTTCTATAAAAAGACCTTATTTTACAGTAATGATCAATTTTTTAATTATCATTTTTGGATTGATGTCATTTACTAAACTTGGAATTCAGGACAATCCCAATGTCGACATGCCCTTTATAAGTGTGAATATAAAATATAAAGGCGTGAATCCTAAAACAGCCGAAGAAATATTATTAAAACCCATGGAAGAGCAATTTAAAGGTCTTTCTAATTTAAAAAATATGCATGGCTATGCCTTCCAAGATGGAGCCGACGTTTTTTTGGAATTTAATTTAAATGTAAATATTGATAGAGCTCTTTCTGATGTTCGTGATAAACTTAGTTATATTGATTTCCCTAAAGAATCGGAAACTCCAAAAATTCAAAGAATAAATAGCAATGATAAGAGCATTCTTTCTCTTAATGTTTCTTCTTCCTCTATTTCATTTCAAGATTTATCTTATTTCGTTAGAGATACTCTCAAACCTCAATTGCAAAATATTGAGGGAGTGGGAGCCATTCAAATAACAGGAGATGAAACAAGAGAAATTCAAATTCTTTTAAATTCCTCAATGATAAACGCCATGAAAATTTCTCCAAATCAGATTGAAAATAAAATAAAAGATCAGATTGTAAATAAACCCTCTGGTAATCTGCGTGGAGAAAGTAAATTCAAGAGCATTTCAACTTATAATATTCCCGATAGCATAGACAAAATTGCAAAAATGCCGATTATTATGAATGATAAATCTCTTATCCGTATTGAGGACATAGCTACTATTAAAGATACTCATGCCGAAATATCAAATTATAGCGAACTCAATGGAAATAAAACAATCACTCTTTCTATTATTAAAGACCACCAAGGAAATATTGTTAATATTGCAAAAGAGATTAAACAAAAAGTTGCAAAAATTAAATTTGAGAATAATAATAAAATAAATATTGTTATTACTCAGGATAATTCTGAATATATTGTTGAATCTTATCATTCAAGTATTTTTGAATTATTAACGGGATCTTTCTTTGCTGTTTTAATTGTCTTTATCTTTCTTCATGATTGGAGAAATACATTAATTTGTGCCGTTGCCATTCCCACATCCTTAATTGGTACTTTAGCTATTGCACATGCTCTTAATTTTACCATAAATAGTATTACATTAATGGCGCTGACTTTGTCAGTTGGTATTTTAATTGATGATGCTATTGTTGTCATTGAAAATATTCATCGACATAAAAAATTCGGAAAAAGCTCTTTTCAAGCAGCCGATGAAGGTACCGACGAAATTGGCTTA
This sequence comes from Silvanigrella aquatica, assembly GCF_001907975.1. Classification (NCBI taxonomy): domain Bacteria; kingdom Pseudomonadati; phylum Bdellovibrionota; class Oligoflexia; order Silvanigrellales; family Silvanigrellaceae; genus Silvanigrella; species Silvanigrella aquatica. The sequence goes on along the minus strand of NZ_CP017834.1, from coordinate 204,915 downwards.
GCTGCCATTGCCGTTACTCTTGCTATTGTTGCTGTTTTTGTTCCCGTGGCTTTTATGGACGGACTTCTTGGAAAATATTTTTTTGAATTTGGCATTACTGTTGCCACAGCCGTTCTAATTTCACTTTTTGTAGCCTTCACTATTGTTCCTATGATGAGTAGCAGAATATTAAAGGATTCTAAAAATGAAGAAGACGGAAAAAATAAGTATGCCGCTTTATTTGATAAAAAATTTGAAAAAATTCAATTATTTTATCAAAATTCTTTAAGGAAATTTTTAAATTATAAAAAAACAACAATTTTTAGTGCGGTTATTATATTCATAATAAGTATTGTCTTACTTAAATTTGTACCCATTGCTTTTTCACCAGAAGAAGATAATAGTATGGTCAATTTCAAGTTAGATTTACAACATGGAACTCCCTTAAATATTTCAATAGAGCGCGGTAAAGAATTAGAAGAATATATTCGCAGTTATCCTGGAGTTGAAAATGTCGTTATGAATATTGCAGCAGGTGAAGGAACCACTTCAAATAATATTCTTTATAATATTATGCTTGTAAAAACCGATAAAAGAAATTTTACAAAAAATGAATTTTCAGAACACCTAACAAAGGATGCCCAAAAATTTATTCGTTCTCCCTTTGAAAAATTAGGATTTGGTGATAGCGGGTATGAACCCATTCGAGTTAATTTGATGTCAAGTAATTCTGAATTAATGAATGAATATTCTAAAGATATTATTAAATTTATGAGTGAAATTCCTAATGTCACCCAGATAAATAGTTCGGCAAAAGATCCTATTTATGAATTACGCATTATTCCTAATAATTTAAAAGCAGCCGATTTAGAAGTAAATATAAATGATATGGCAAACACTTTAAAATTATTATACGGCGGCGTTCGTGTTGGTGATTTTTATGCAAATGGTCGATATTTTGATATAAAAATGCTGTTACCTATGGAAAATAATCAGACAATAGCCGATATCACGAGTGTTCATATTCCTTCTGCAAATAATTCCTCCGTTTTGTTATCAAGTGTGGCATCGTTTGAAAATGTCAAAATTGAACCCTCTATTTCACACCTTAATGGCAATACAAAAATGACCATTTCAGCGCAATATTCTGGAAAAGATTTAAATGGAGTGACCCAAAAAATCCAAGAATTTGTAAATAAAACAAAACCATTGGGAGTCACAAATAGTTTCAGCGGGGAAGCAGAAGATGTTCAAAAAATGGTGAAAACAATTTCGACCACACTTCTTTTAGCAACCTTATTTATATTCATGGTTTTGTGCTCACAATTTGAGAATGTCATTGCACCTTTTGCTATTATGTTGAGTGTTCCCTTAGCATTTTCCGGATCTTTTATAGCACTTTTAATAACTCAATATCCACTTTCTATTTACGGCATGATAGGCATAATTATGTTAATGGGACTCGTTACGAAAAATGCCATTTTGCTTATTGAATTTGCACAGCAAAAATTACGAGAAGATTACAATGTTGATGACGCACTATTAGAGGCAGCTTTTATCCGCTTCAGACCTATTCTTATGACAACCTTAACAATGATTGCTGGAATGTTACCTCTTCTTTTTCATTCAGGTCCCGGTAGCAGCGGTGCTAATGCCATGGGAGTGACTGTCATTGGTGGATTAATCTCTTCCACTTTGCTCACTCTTTTTATAGTTCCTTGTGCTTATAGCATGCTAATAAGATCGACAAATAAAAAATGGCGTATTACGTTTTCAAAAGACAAAAAATAAACAGTAAAATATTTTTTTAAATTTAATAATCAATTAATAGCAAATCCTTCCGATGTTAGAGCTAAAGTTTTCTAAAGGTAAAATGGAAGGGTATTATTTGAATCAAAAGTTTATCTTTCAAAATAAATAGGCATACATTTTTGAAAAATTTTTAAGCTCCGTTAATATTTTAAATATTATATTATATTTACTTGATTTTCAGTTTAGTTGTCACTTATGGCATGCACTAAATTTTAAATTATTTAAAATTTAATTAATATAAAATATTTACGTTTTTGCAAAAAGAGGAAAAATGAAAAAGAAAAGCTTACCATTTAAACTTTACACTTCAATATTTATCTTACTTAGTCTCATATTTATGACTTCAATTTATACAATTTCAATGATTATAACAACAAATAAATTTGCTGATGAAACGGGTCTAAGCTGGTTGCCAAGTGTGGATACCGCTCAGCGAATTGTCGCTCAAATTGTATTATTAAAATCGCTTCAATTTGAGCTTTTAACCATATCAGATAAAGACAACTATCATGATCAATTAATGGTAATAAATGATACAATAAAATCAGTAAATGCTTTAATTGCTATATATGAAACAGAAATAACGGGACCGGAAGAGCGCGCTGAATTGCAAAAATTTTTACCAATGTGGGACGAGATTCGATCTTTGGTAAATGAAATTTTTAAAAATTCAGGGAAAAATGATGAAAAAGGAGCTCTTCTTTTAATTAAGACAAAAGCAATACCTCTAATGAAAAATGCTGAGTCTAGTTTTTTTGAAATAGCTGATATCAATTATAAAGGAGCACTTAATTCTACTAGAAAAGGAGCTTATTTTACTAAAGTAACTATTATTGGTATGATTATTATATTTTCATTAAGTTTAATTATTTCAATTATAATTTTTAGAATTGTAAATATTTCAACAAGATCTATTATTAATGGAATCGAAAATTTAAAGAAACAAAGTATTTCAACAAATGATATTGCCATGCTCTTGAAAAAAGATTCAAATTCATTGTCTAAAACAGTTATTGAACAAGGAGATGCTGTTTTAAAAACAGGAGCTGCTGTCAATCAAATTACAAGCATGGTGAATAAAACATCTGAAAACTCTATTGAATCTAGAAAAATTGCAGAAAGTGCCACCTCAAAAGCAAATGAGGGACAGACAATAATGAAAAAACTTGTTTTTGCGATGCATAATATTCAAGAATCAAATAATAAATTACAGGAAATTTCTGCCATTATTTCACAAATAAATTCTAAAACAACTGTAATTAACGATATTGTTGCTAAAACTGAATTACTATCTCTAAACGCTTCAATTGAATCAGCAAGGGCTGGAGAACATGGTAAAGGATTTGCTGTAGTAGCAGAAGAAGTTGGCGTATTGGCAAAAATTAGCGGTAAATCAGCAAGTGAAATTCAAGAATTAATTACAAAAAGTCAAGAACAAGTAAATAAGATTCTAGGAGTGACAAAAGTAAAAATTGATGAAGGAAAATTAGTAACGACAGAAGCACAAACTGCTTTTCAAAAAATTGCCGATGATATTTCAACAATGACAAACACTATTTCGCAAATATCAGAAGCCACACAAGAACAAGAGATTGGTATAAGACAAATTGCTACATCAATGGGAGATATTGATAAATCGACTCAATACTGTAAGGAAACAGCTGAAACCAACTCAAACTCTGCAATTAAATTAGTTGAGGAAAGCACTAAATTAGACTCAACTGCAAAAGAAATTGAAATATTAATTAAAGGTGATTTATGATTAATTTTAATTATTTTATTGTAAAATTTATTATATTATTTAATGCCGCATATCTATTTTTCTTCTATAATAATTTAGCATACTCAGATGCTATTACAGAAATTAAGAATAAAAATGAGATTGTTTTTGGCGTAAAAGATAATTTAGTTCCATTTGGTTATATTAAGAAAATTGATCAAAAAACAAGAATATTAGAAGGATATGACATAGATTTTGCAAATGAAATTGCAAATAGACTGAAGGTCAAAGCTGTTTTTAAAACAGTGAATTCATCCACAAGAATCCCCTTGTTACTAAAAAAGGAAGTAGATGTTTTAATATGTACAATGACAATGACTAAAGAAAGAAAAGAACAAATTGACTTTAGCTATCAATATTTTGTTTCAAAACAAAAATTTTTAGTTCGCAAGGGTACCGTCGCCGAATTAAAAGATTTAGATGGAAAAATAATTATTACTTCAAAAGGCTCTACAGCGGAATCAAATACGAAAAAATATCTTCCTAAAGCAACAATTCTAGGATTAGAAGATTATTCCCAAGCAGCACATGCTCTTTACCTTGAGAAAATCTTTGCAATCACAACAGATGAATCAGTTTTAGTTGGCATTCTTGCAAATATAAAAAGTAAGCCTGATTTTGAAATAACCCATTTTGATATTTCTTCCGAGCCCTATGGAATTGGCGTCAGAAAAAATTCCGATGATTTATTAAAATTAATTAATGATATTTTAGAAGATATGGAAACATCAGGAAGAGCAAAAGAAATTTTTAATAAGTGGTTTGGTTCTGATTCACTTTTTCCTCTAACAAGGGATTTTAAAATTGAACATGCTAATACTCATTCTGATACAAAAAATTCAAAATAAGGCGAACTCAAGCTAAGTAAAAACAAAAAAATCTAATATCATTCAGCATATACATTAATTTAATAATCAGTCGCAAAATGTCCCACAGATTATAAGTGAAATTCTCACAAATAAATTTGTTACTAAAATAGAAAATAAATTAAATTTATTTGCGAAAAAATATTACAAATTGATTACAAAAACAACACAAATTGAGATATTAATTATGAAATTTTCTAAAATAAATTCTTAATAAAAATAAAATAGATCCGATATCATTTCTCTTTCAATTATTTTTTAATGGGGCAATTAAATGAATAGCAAAAGTCTCAATTTTAAAATTATGAGTTCCATTTTTTTACTTGGCATTCTCATACTTTTCACAAGCATATATTGTATTTTTATGATCAATAAAACCCAACTATATGCTAATGAACTTGCTATAAATTGGCTCCCCAGCATTGATGCCTTTGCCGATATAACTACGCAAGTTGGAAATGTTTCAAGACGTCATGTGACTATTTTAAGTGAGTATGGTTACAATAATTTAAAAGATATAGATAAGTTAAAAGAAGGTTTAGAGACATTTAAAGCAAAACTAGATAAAAATTTAAAAGAGTATGATACAAGTGGTTTATTATCTGTCGATCTTGGAGAAAAACCATATTACGATGAAGTCATGAAATATTATAATCTTTTTATACAATCAATAAATTATGAACAAGATCTTTTAAAACAAGGAAAAAAGCAAGAGGCCATGCAAGATTTTAGAGAAAATGGGAACGTCAACTTATTTAAATTACTTGAAGCCGAAAGCAAAGAAACACAATTTAACAAAGACGGAGCTGAAACGTCCTCCAAAAAAGGCAGTTATTTAACGGCTCTGACAAATTGGACTATGTCCATTGTGATTATCTCTTCCATAGTCATTATTTTAGTTATTACTGGTATTATTCTTAAATTAACTCAAAAAATTAAAACTGCAATTGAAGAATTAAAACAACAAGGTGACAGCACCATGAAAATTTCACAAACATTAAAACACAGTTCGCAATCGCTTTCAGCATCTGTCACAGCACAGGCAGCTTCGGTGCATGAAACCACGGCCGCTATTAATGAAATTACGAGTATGGTCAATAAAACTTCTGAAAATGCGGAAGTATCTGCTAAAGTAGCCAAGGAAGCTTCCAATGAAGCTGACGCCAGCCAAGAGACAATGAAAAAATTAGTCTCTAGTATGGAAACCATTCAAGAATCCAACAGTCAACTACAAAATATCGCTCAAATTATCACTCAAATTCATACAAAAACTTCGGTCATTAATGACATTGTCTCAAAAACAGAGCTGTTGTCTTTAAATGCCTCCATAGAATCGGCGCGTGCCGGTGAGTACGGCAAAGGCTTTGCCGTGGTTGCCGAAGAGGTCGGAAATTTGGCTAAAGTCAGCGGAAAATCGGCACAAGAAATTCAAGAGCTCATTGTCAAAAGCCAGGAAGAAGTGAATAAAATACTTAATGTAACTAAAGATCGGGTTGCTGAAGGAAAAGCGGTCACAAATGAGGCTCAAAAATCTTTTTTACATATTTCAGAAGACATTATAAATATGGTTTCTGTTATCGAACAAATTTCTGCGGCCACTAAAGAACAAGACGTTGGTGTAAGACAAATTACATTAGCTATGTCTGAAATTGATCGTGGGACACAAAAAAATCAACTTGCGGTTAACGAAACAGCGCATTCCTCCAATGAACTTGTTGAGCAAGGTGAAAAACTTATTAAAACCACAAGTGAAATTGAACTCTTGATAATGGGTTCAACGAAACGCGCTTCCTAATTGAAGTAGAAAAAAAATTAAAACGACTTAATTTCATTAAAATTCAACCGATGGTGTGTTTGTAGTCACGAACTTCGCAAAGAGGCACTACTTATGGGCAATAAAAGTCTGTCATTTAAAATTATCACTTCCATTTCTATACTTGGCTTTTTAATTCTTTTCTCATGCGTTTATTGTATTACAATGATTAACAAAGCCCAATTTTACGCCAACGATGTGGGCACGAGCTGGATGCCCAGTATTGAGGCCATTGCACGCATTAACGTGCTCGCAGGAAATATGTCACGGCGCAGCATATTGGTTATGGCCAATGCCGCCATAAAAGATACCGAAGGACGCGAACAAAATTTTGCTGACATTGAAAAATTCAGTACCAACCTGGATAAAGAAATTAAAGACTATATTACATTAGGTTTACTTGGCCCTGGGGAACAACCGTTTTACGATGTTACTTTAGCAACATACAAAACCTATATGGAAGACATGAATAAAGAGCTCAATTTAGTGAAAGAAGGCAAAGCAGCTGAAGCTATTAATCATTATAATACAACAGGCAAAAAAAACTTATTTAAATTTCTAGAAGCAGTGGATAAAGAAGCCGATTTCAATGCCAAAGGCGGCGAGAATGCAACAAAGCAAGGAAATTATTTAACATCTCTCACTAACTGGACAATGTCCATTGTAATAACATTATCCTTAATTATTATGACTGCTATTGTTTTAATTATTCTTAAATTAACAAACACTATTAAACTAGGAATTATAGAGCTCAAAAGACAAGGCGAAAATACCATGAAAATTTCGCACACTTTAAAAAATAGCTCTGAAACTCTATCTGCCTCCGTAACGGAACAAGCAGCATCGGTACACGAAACTACGGCGGCCATTAACGAAATTACCAGCATGGTCAATAAAACCGCTGAAAATGCGCAGGAATCGAATAATGTGGCCAAGAGCGCTTCGAGTAAAGCGGAGAGCAGCCAAGAAACCATGAAAAAGCTGGTTAACAGCATGGAAACCATTCAAGAATCCAACAGTCAATTGCAAAACATTGCCGAAATTATCAATCAAATTCACACAAAAACTTCGGTTATTAATGACATTGTTTCTAAAACCGAATTGTTGTCCTTAAATGCCTCCATTGAATCGGCTCGTGCCGGGGAATATGGTAAAGGCTTCGCTGTGGTTGCCGAAGAAGTGGGTAATTTAGCAAAAATAAGCGGTAAATCGGCGCAAGAAATTCAAGAACTCATTACAAAAAGCCAAGAAGAAGTCAATAAAATTTTAAATATAACCAAAGACCGCGTTGCTGAAGGAAAGTCCGTGACATCGGAAGCACAAGAATCTTTTATGCATATTTCAGAAGACATTGTGAATATGGTTTCGGTTATTGACCAAATTTCTGCGGCCACAAAAGAACAAGACATTGGCGTCAGACAAATTACCACAGCTATGTCTGAAATTGACCGCGCTACACAAAAAAACCAAATCGCCGTTAACGAAACAGCTCAATCCTCAAATGAACTCGTAGATCAGGGGCAAAAATTAAAACAGACAACTCATACTATAGAATTGTTAATTTTGGGTAGTGACAAAACGGCTTAGAATTTCATTTAAAATGTGGCGTCCCTTTTTATAAATTTACAAAAATAAAAATTTAATTCCTGTTATAACTCTGTCAAATGGAAAAAATTTCCTCCTTATAATTTATAAAATTAAAATAAAATAACAAATGTAAATAAGTTTCCTTATTTAGGAAATCATAAATGACAAAAAAAAGTCTCGCTTTTAAAATCATCACATCAATCATTGTTCTTATTACATTGATTTTATTTTCCTGCTTATATTGTATTTTTATGATTGATAAAACACAATCCTTTGCCCAGGAAACAGGAAATAGCTGGATGCCGAGCATTGAAGCTTTTTCAAAAATCAATTTATATGTCGGCAATCTTTCTCGTAGAGAAGTTTTAGTTATTGCAGATAGCGTTGCTAATCAGCGTGATAAAATGGCAAAAAATTTTGAAGATCTTCAAACATTCAAAAATCAATTAGATAAAGCATTCAAAGAATATGAGTCTCTAGGTCTCATTGCTGTTGGAGAACATGAAATTTATAATCAAACAATGAGCTTATATAAAGAATATTTAAATGCCTATGAAATTGAAATTGCTTTAGTAAAGCAAGGAAAAGGGCTTGAAGCCCTGAATCATTATTATGCCGTCGGGCGGCCTACTTTATTTAAATTAATTGGAAACATTGATAAAGAATCAAATTATAACATTGAAGGTGGTCGCAATTCCACAAAGCAAGGTGCCTATTTAACGACAATAACCATGATCACCATGACATGTGTCATGGTATTTTCAATCGTGACAAGCCTCATTATCATATCGATTATTATTAAATTAACAAAAAAAATAAAATTAAATATTGAAGAGCTTAAAAAGCAAGGTGACCACACCATGAGCATTTCACATATTCTTAAAAAAAGTTCACAATCATTAGAAGAATCTGTGGCACAGGAAGCTGCTTCTGTTCATCAAACGACTGCGGCAATAAATCAAATTACAAGTATGGTGAATAAAACCGCTGAAAATGCGCAAGAATCAACTCAGGTAGCAAAAGCCGCCACTATAAAACTTGAAAATAGCCAAAAGACTATGAAAAATTTGTCCTTGAGTATGGAAACAATTCAGGAATCAAATAATCAATTACAAAATATAGCTGCTATTATTAACCAAATTTATGCAAAAACTTCTGTTATAAATGATATTGTTTCGAAAACAGAATTATTATCTTTGAATGCGTCCATAGAATCGGCACGCGCAGGAGAATACGGAAAAGGCTTTGCTGTGGTCGCTGAAGAAGTGGGTAATTTAGCCAAAGTCAGTGGAAAATCGGCAAAAGAAATTCAAGCTTTAATTGTAAAAAGCCAAGAAGAAGTCAATAAAATATTAAATATCACAAAAGACAGAATAACCGAAGGAAAAGTTGTAACAGGCAAAGCGGAAGAATCATTTACAAAAATATCGCAAGACATTATTACAATGGTTTCTGTAATTGAACAAATATCTTCTGCTACAAAGGAACAAGATATTGGTGTTCGACAGATAACCACCGCTATGTCAGAAATAGATAGGGCAACACAAAAAAATCAAATATCCGTTGGTGAAACCGCAGAGTCTTCACATGAACTCGTTGAGCAAGGTCAAAAATTAATTGAAACAACGAAAGAAATTGAAAAATTTATTTTGGGTGATTTTGTAAATAAGAAAATGACTAAAAAAATTAATTGAATTTAATTATAATATATTTAAAATATTCTTCTAAATTTTTATTTAGAAGAGTTTGCAACTAACTTTTTACTCTCTAAATATTCCATATTAACATCATAGTTATTTTTAGTATTTAATAAAGCTATTAATACAATTATCATAATTATAACAACCATTATTGTAACACTAAAATGAAAATTTTCTGGGGTTACTAAACAAAAACCAATTATTGTATTAAACAAAATACCACTTAATCGCCCAAATGCAAATAAAGTATTCGCAGCTGTACTTCTTAAATTTGTACCATAACTTTTAACAACAATTTGAATCCAAACTGTAGGTAATCCACCACCTAATAGACCTAATAAAATAGTATAAGGGAAAAATAACTTTTCAGGGATAAATATAAAAGATGGCATAACAATTGAAAATATAATTATATTTATTAGAACAAATATTCGAAAATCTTTAAATTTATTTATTATTAAATTACAAGATACTGTACTTATTAAATTTCCAATAAAAAATCCAGTTAATAAAGTTTTATTAGAAACACTTAAATCAGTACTTAAATTCATAAATCTTGGAAAAATAAACATAATTGAAATTAGAAAATTAAAAGGAATTATAAGAAAAAGTAGTCTTAAAAATTTTAAAATATTTGGAATACCATGGAATAGTTGAAAAGGATTTCCTTTGGCAATATTTTTATTTAAGTTAAGAAATAAAATAGATTCGCATATTTTTTTTCTAGCAATATATAAAATAATTCCAGACAAACCACCAAATAAATACATCATTTGCCAAGAAATAGAACCCAAATAAGTTGCTGTCATACCGCCTAATATTCCACAAAAATATAACAATGAAGTATATTTTGCAGCTGACTTTGATGGCAATAATTCATTAATAAGTACACTTGAAGTAGCAAATTCAGCAGCTAAACCTGCCCCTGAAATAAAACGTAAAATAGTAAATAGAGTAATAGAAGTAGTAAAAATACTCAGAATCATCGCTACGGAATATATTAAAATACAGTAGCGTATCATTGCGGTACGACCTATTTTATCACCCATAATTCCAAAAAATATAGCACCACAGAATATCCCAAGTGTATAAAAACTAGATATTTTTAAATATAACTGTTGAATATCTGCTTTTTCATATATATTAAAAGAATCTCTAAATACATCTACATAACTTGCAGAAAATATAGTTAAATCATAAAAGTCAATAAAATACCCAATACATAAAAGAATCATAGTTAATTTATATTTCTTGGTTTTCTGAAAATCAAGGGGCTCTGTTTTCATAAATCTACCTTTCATGAGTTTACATTATTAAATATTTTTCATTAATAAATTTTTAAATTTCATATTATAGTATTTTAAATTTTTTTAATTTATTTTATTTTTATTGAATTTTCGTAAATTAAAACATCTATAAATCAAATGAATATGAAATTTAAAATATGAGGATTCAATATATTTAAAGTTTTTTCCAATTTCAAGATGCAATTTGTGTAAATTTTGAAATGGAATACTAGGATAGAAGTGATGCTCGGCATGAAAATTATTATTAATCATTAAAAATCTTACTATAAAGTTAGAAGTGATGCTACGAGAATTTTCCCATCGATTATTTGTTAAATTACATCCATAATGTTCTGATAGTCTAAAAAGAAATATCAATTGATGAAATATAAATAGTGGTATCCAATATACTTTTATGAGTAAAGGATAATGTAGAGTCAAAATAATTGACGATAAAAGCCAAATAAATGATATAAAAAAATTGATGATAATATTTTTTCTTTCACTCTCGAGTCTTTTATAAGATAGTTTTTTACCAAGTAATGCGAATAAGCCGATTTTAATATGATTAATAAATAATGTTAAATATGGAAAATAACTTAAATATTTAAATAATGAAGTTATTTCTACTTTTTGCTGGACATCTTCTTCCATATTTGTATACTTATGATGCTCTATATGTGAAGAATTATAAATAGAATAATTAACCAATAAAGGAATTGAATTTATAGAGCCAAAAGCATGTCTCAAAAATTTGCTTTTGAAAAAAAAACCATGAATACAGTTATGAGAAAAACTTAGAAAACTAATACCCATAAATCCCATAAAAAAGAAATATAAAATCCAGATAATTAAATTATCTAAATATATTGCAAAAAATATTGAAAATATTGCTATAGCATATATTGAAAAACATTGAGAAAAATCTTTTATTCTTGAATATTTTGTTAACTCAATTTTTTTATAATTACTAATTATTTCCCGCATATCCTGCTCTCTGCTCATGTTTAAATAAAATAATATTATATCTAATTAATTTATTATTTAGACAACCCACATTAATATTTTTAAATTTTTTTTATTTTAAAATATTAATTTTAATAATTCAGTAAAAAGAATTATCGGATTTTTTTTTAAAGTATAATTTTTTTAAAGTCAAATATTTACAACATCTATTATATTGATATTTTTTGTTTGTTTATAATTTTTTTATAAATATACTTTTTAACAAATAATAATATTGTTTTATACTTTATTTTGGATATCTTATTAAATTTTAAAATCATTCCACATTAGGATTATGGTAGTTATAAACTTAAATTTGTTATCAGGAGATATTGAACAAAATTATCATTTACTTAAAACAAGAAACTCATTGCAATATTTTATAGCTATTAAAAATTAAAGTCATTTAGACCAATAATTTTATTTTTTCCTAGTTTTAAAAAAAATACAAGAATAAAAATTTAAACTCATTATTTTAATTATAATTTTTTAACATAACCAATGTATCCCATTTTTAGTGATGAACTGATTTCAAATTTAAAGTCTTTGTCGACAACTCCATAGCGAATTAATTTAAAAAATGATCTAGAAAATATTTTTGGATTAAGCCCATGCAACTCTATTTTTTGACAACCTAAATCCGAAAAACAATTTATCAGTTCCTCAGGCTTAATGAACAAATGAAATACATGCAGGTTTTTAGGTGTGCGTTTTACAAACCATTCCATGCCTTTAATTACAAAAATCCACGATAAAATGTTTCTATTAAATGTGTGGAAAAAAAATAAACCATTTTTCTTTAATACACGAACACCTTCTGATAAAGCTAAATGAAAATTGTCAACATGTTCTAAAAAATCAAGAGCACAGACCACATCAAAGCTCTCATTTTCAAATGGCAAACTTAACGCATTGGCCTTAATATACTTTACTTTTTTATTGGGGTCATAATTTTTTGCGATTTGTAGAACTTCGTCATGAATATCAACACCCGTAATATTAAAATTTTGCTTTGCAAAATCATTTGTCAACAGTCCACCACCGCATCCGATATCAAGTAACTCAACACTTTTCTGAAATTGATTTTGAATTTGATTTAAAATCCAAGGATTTCGCGTTTTTGATTCACTTCTTAACAATCCAATATAGTCATTTCCATAATACCATTTCTCTCCTAAATCCCTATAAAGATCATTATTTATGGCTTCTTTTTGAAACATATTCTGCTTCCTTAAAAATAAAATTCCAAAATACAATCTGATAAAATAAAAAAATGGTAGCAGAAAAAAATTGAAAGTAAATTAACAGTTTTAAAAAAAACGATTTAAAGACTTCAAAAATAGGAAAATAAGATACAGAAAATGATGACCATGATAAAAACAAAATAATTAATATTATTGGATGCAATACAAACAAAAGGGCATGAATGTACTGTTCATATTTCGAACAATATTTCAAATGCACACCTTCATCTTTAATTATAATAAAACATGAAATACATGCAAATAAAGTAAAAAATAAAATTGAATTCATATTCATGGGAAAAAATAAAACAATAAAAAAACATATTAGAAAAAAAAGAGAATCGATCGGATGCCCCACACGCTCCCACTTAGGAAGGACTCGTTTTCTATGGAAAATAAATTCATCAATTATCATTAAAAATGCGTGAAATGACACAAATGAAAGAGAAATAATTTCAAAATATATCATACGATTCTCATAATAGAACCCGAAATTGTCAATCCAGGTCCAAATGCAAGACTTACAACTAATGCTCCTTTTTCAATGTCGGAATTTAAAATAGAATCCCAAACATGGGGCAGTGTTGCCGAAGACATATTACCATACATTTTTAAAATAGACTCGCTCAATTGTACACTTTCATTAGAAAGACTTAAAATATCTTTTATATGTTGAATAATTTTAGGTCCACCAGGATGAATTGCAAAAATACAATTATTTTTTACTTCTTCAAAGGAAACATCGGTAAAGGAAAACATTTTTCCAATAAAATTTTCAATATTTTCAGCAATCATAGAAGGAACTTTACCAGAAAGTGTCATTTGAAAACTATTGCTACCAATTTCCCAGCTCATTGCATCGCTGCTATTTGAAATAATTTCTTCATGATTTACAATAATTTCCAAACCTTTTAGACAATTTGAATAAAGAAATGAATTTTTATCATATAAGGAATAATATATTAATCCATCACCAAAAAGACTTTGAACTACAAATTGACTGGGATCTTGTAAGGAAGGATTAAAATGCAATGTGCTCAATTCTGTGTGAACAATATCGACACGATTTTGAGAAGATTTTTCATTTGAATTTAGCAACTGCTTATCTTGCAATAAAAAACCTTGTGCAATACGCAAGGCGGGAAATGCAGCGTAACAGCCCATATGATAAGCATGTGTGACTTTAGTCGATTTTCCCCAGTTTTTATTTGCAACAATGAGTTGTGCAGCAGAAGGAGAAACATAACCTGTACAGGTTACATGAATAATATGCTGTGGAGCCTCATCAATATCAGAATAAAATTTATTAAAAACTTGATTTGTTACTTCAGAAAAAAAACTCATTCTTTCTTGCAACTGTGAACCTGCCGTATTTTTTTTCAAATCAAAAAATTGCATTTCTTCCCAATTATTATGCAAATAATCTGCAATAAAAGTTCCACGATTCGCAATTTTATCAGGCTTACATGCAAATCGATTTGTAATATTTTCCATTAGAATATTTAAATCAAATATTGTTTTTTTATTTACAAATGAACTGCTATCTAAATATTTAGCATAGGCATGTGCTCTGGAAATCCATTGCAACCCCACTTCTTGTGAAACTTCATAATTTGGCCTCAAAATACGAAAGCTACTGATAATGGATCGCATAAAATGAATCCCCTTATACAAATAAATGAGGTAACAACTTTCGAACTGATTCTACCAAAATGTCGGGAGAAAGATCACGCATACAGCGAAAATGTTTTTTAGGACAAATATGTGACCCATGAGGAGTGCAAGGATGACAAGAGAGAGTGTTCCCATTTTCATCCTTATAATTAAGAATCATATTCTTTTCAGAGGTAGGATAAAAACCAAATTTTCCTGTTGTGGGACCAAATATGGCAATAGTAGGAATGTTAGAACCTGCTGCAATATGTATTGGACTTGAATCATTCGCAACAACAAAACTTGCTCGGGATGTTAATGTAACAAACTCATCTAAAGGCAAATACGATGAAGTATCTACAATGCGCACTCTGAGTTCAGGAAATACTTCAAAAAATTTTAAAATTTCATCGATATCTTTTTTATCTTGAACTGTTCCAGAAATAATACACTTTAATGTTTTACTCATATTTAAAATAGAAAAAATAGCTTTTGCAAAATGAAGGGCAGGATATTTTTTAGTTTCCCAAACCGAACCAGGACTGACAATAAAAAAGGGTAAGTTATTATCAAAATAATGAGGCTCTTGGGATAAAAATTTTGATAAATTTTTACCTGGTATTAAGATAGGTCGAGATATTTTAACAGCTTCATTATAAATATTTTTATTCACAAGCCATTCTGGCGCTAAGTCTAAACAGCGCAAACATTCATGTTTATTTTTATCAAATATTCTTAATTCTGTATAAACTGCTTTTAATGATGTATCAGAATATGAAATTTTTTTTGGAACTTTAGCTAAAGATGCAATGAAAGCTGAAGTCATAGACTTGTGCGGAACAAGTAAAACATCTAAATTTAAATTATTGATATTATTTGCTATGGAAAAAATGGATTTTAATTTTCCAAGTCCTTTTTTTTTATCTGCGATAATGCATTCTTTAATTCGAAAATCATTTTTATACAACAGCAATGCTGTTTTTCTTGTGATTAAATAAACTTCGTGATTTGCTTTGTGCAATGCTTCAATAAGCAATCCACATAATGCGATATCACCTAAAAAAGCGGTATGAAAAATTCCGACCTTCACAATATTTTCTCCATTATCACAGCATCATCCCCATTTTTATAATAACTTTTTCTTATTGAAATTTCCTTAAAATTAAATTTTTTATATAAAGACAACGCTGGAATATTTTTATCACTAACTTCTAAAATAAATTTAGATATTCGAGGAAAGTCGCTATGCTGGCACACATCTTGAAATAAGGAAAATAATTTATTTGAGATCCCCTGTCTTTTAAAATTATTATCAACATAAATATAATCTATTTCAACAATATCAAAAACAATTTGGACATTTAAATATCCTACAAGTACCCCTGAATTTATGTAAATAAAAAAAGATGAAAAACAATCTCTTTGATTTTGAATTAGCGCGTCATCACAAAATGATTTTATTAAATTTTTACTTGCACAAAAAACATCTGCAGAAGAAATACGAAACATTTCTTCACTCAGAGTTGTAGCAGAAAAACAGTTGGAAAACTCAATTAAATTTAATTTTCTTGTCTTATCGTCATGAAAAACAAGGGTATCATCTAACTCAATTTTAAATATATTTCCGTTCCATGAATAAATTATTTCTTTATTAATATTTTAATCCCCTTGTTTGTCAGAAGATTCTTTGTTTTGTAAACTTGTTACAGGAGTTCTCCAAATAAAAGAAGTTGCCCATAATGTTGGATTTTTACTAAAATCCCCGCGAATTGAAAAATAAATATTAGAACGTAAAATCAAATAAACAAAATCACGAATTGATGCTCTGCTAAATTTATTTATTCTATCGGCAATTGTTTTAGGTAAAACTTTCCAAGGCTTTTCTTTAATCACATTTGCTGCAATGCTATCAAGAACTTCTTGTGAAATATCATATAATTTAAGTCTGTAACTTTCGTCCCATGTCAAACAGTAATAAATAATTCTTTGCACATCATGCGGATACTTCAAAACATCTTTTTCATTTAAGGAAGCAGATGTTACATTTTCTAGAAGCGGCGAAAATGTCTCCCAATTTGTTTCTAGGGGAATCGTTTCTGAAGAAAGCATATTTGAAATTGCTAATATTGCTTGAATATCTAATGAAGTATATACGGAAAGCCCTGTTCTTTCTCCACAACTCATAATAGATCGATTTTTAAATATACTTTGCACATCATCAGGAATATTCTTAGCAACGGGATTTATCAAATTCAAATTTTGTGCAAACACTTGAAAGGGAATTATTAATATTAGTAAAATAATTTTAAATATTGTCCACATCTCCAAATACAATCTCCAATCGATAAATTTGAGCAGAATAATCTGAAGTTTGCACGCCCCGCCAATTTTCGACAGAAGTCCTAAGTGCAAAGGATTTTGGCAACGTTATTCGAAAGCCCACTCCATATGTCACAGAAACTTGTCCTAAAGAAGTTTTCGACTGAACCGCAAGCCAAGAACGGCTATTAAAAAACAAAGTATATCCCAATCCTCCCGTAAAGAAAGGTTGGATGATTTTACCCCAATCCTTGCCCACCAAAAAATCAATAGGAGGATCGCCTTCTATTTTAGAATAAATTCCCAAAGGACTTAATGTCGAACCCGGAGTACTGTTCGCAAGCCAATCAGACCAACGGATATCAAGGCCGCCTTTCCAAATACCTCTAATTTTGTGCTGCATTCCAAAAGAAACGCCATAGCCTGAAGCACTGTAATTATCTTTAGTTGAATTTGTGAGCACTTCATTATAAATGCCTAGTGAAAAAACTGTTCTGGGAAAAGTGATGTTCTCATTTTTTTGCGGCACAAGTTGGGCAGAAATGCCATCCACCATAGGATAATTTGGATTCAGGTTATATTGCTCTGTTGGCATATCAGCTTGCATTCGTATATCTTCCACTTCAACATGTAATCAATTTAATTTGCGCACAAGACGCAAAATGAAACGCGAGCACATTAATTATGACCTCACACGTTACACTGTACACAGATGGCGCATGCTCTGGAAACCCCGGCCCCGGTGGTTGGGCCTGCGTTCTTCTCTATAACGAGCTTAAACGCAGAATTTCTGGTTATGAAAAGCACACAACAAATAATAAAATGGAACTGATGGGCGTCATCATGGGATTAGAAAGTCTCACCAGACCCATGCCTGTTCTTATTATCACTGACAGCCAATATGTCAAAAACGCTTTTACAGCAGGTTGGCTTGAAAACTGGCAAAAAAACGGTTGGAAAACCAAATCTGGAGATCCCGTTAAAAATCAAGATCTCTGGCTTAAACTATGCCTTTTACAAAGAAAACACAACTTATCTTGGCAATGGGTAAAAGGCCATTCCGGAAATAAATATAACGATATGTGCGACGAATTAGCACGCAATGCCATTGAAAATAAAAATGGTATCGATGAAAAATTCTGATTTTCATTTTAATTCTAGCCATGAATTGCCTAATATAAAAGAAGAAGATAATGTTTTAAATAAAATAAGGAGCTACTATGCCCAATCAAGAAAAACATTATCTTAAAAAATTATTTGCCCAAGAATTGGTTTCAGGATTTGGCTATTTAGCCCCCCTAAGTATGTTAGCTCTATTTTTAAGCGAATTTAAAGATATTACAACTTCCCAAGTCAGCTTAGCTATGCTGCTGAGTTCAATTACGGCGCGATGGGGGCGTTTAATCTTCGCACCTGTACTCGAATTATTAAAACCCTCTGTGCTTTTGGCAGTTATGCAAATTGTGGGCGCGTTGGGTTACTTTTTACTGACATTTTACCATTCCTTCTCAATTATGCTATTAGCATTAATTTTTATTGGATTTTTTTATGGCAGCAATACCATCTTTATAAGAGTTCTAACTTCGTTTCTAAAAGAAAAAACAAATCAATCTACAATTAACTATTCTATTATTCACATAGCTACAAATATAGCAGCCACATTGGGACCTATTTTAGTTAATTTTATTTATATTTATTACAACAAAGAATTTGCTTTTATTAGCATCTGTATTTTTTTATGTTTATCATCTATTTATACTTTATTTAGCTTAAAAAATATATCATTTCAAAAACAAAATAATTATTTTAAAAATATATTTTTGTTATTAAGGAGTAAAAATTTATTTCATTTTTACTTCTTAATTGTATTAAGTTGGTTTTTTTGCGCTCAAATTTATACTCTTGCCCCTATTATTATTTCTCAAACTTTAAAGCTCCCTCAATATATTTGGACAATTCCAACCCTAAACGGAGTTATGATTATTATATTGTCAGTTCACCTTAATAAATTTTTTCATAAATTTACAAAAAATTATTATTACCAGATCTCCTTGTCTCTTATATTTTCTTTACTTGGATTTTATTCTATTATAATGAATTATAATATTATTAACCTCTATTTTGGTGTTGTTTTACTTACCTTATCTGAAACACTTTTTGTCCCTGCCTTCCAAGCATTGTGTGCAGAATTAGTACCAGAGGATTCTAGAGTAGCCATATTTGCTATTTATGCTGTTTTCATGGGTATGGGAGAAGGAATGGGCTATTACTTTGGTTCAAAAAGTCTCAATTTATTAAATTCAAATCTTAATTTGTATAAAAATTCAAGTTATATATTACTCATTTTAATTCTAGTTGGCATATTTATTTCAATTCAAAAGACTTTTTCAATAAAGAAGAATATTTGATGATATGAAAAATGCTGGAATTATTTTTTTACCCAATTTATATAAGCTTTAAAAATTATATATTTGAATCGACCCAATTTAATAACTTTTCCTCATTTAGGATAGTAATAAGAGCAGGAATATTATTATTAAACCTCTCCTTTAAATCATGAATATGATATGCTTCATTTTTAAACTCAGAAACAAAATTTTTCACATTACAAAGTTCTTCCGCACTCATTCTATTAAATAAACTTTTGCTGCTATAAGCTTTTTCAATTTGTAATGCATGTACTCCTGTTAAATTTTCTTCATCAGGATGAATACGATCGATTTGTGTAACATAAGCTTCTTCATTATACGGAAGCACATCCACATTTGAGGTTTGTTGCCCATAATTCATAAGATTATCAACAACTACAGTCGCATTATTTTGAAATTGATGTTCAGAACTTGATGAAGATGAACTGTCAAACTGATTCGTAACAACTTGGGTTTTATTTGCTATAGAACGAACTATTGAGGATAATAAGAATTCATTTTTATTATCCTGATTATTGATCACAGCCAAACGATAAAAACCAGGCTCTAAAGCAAAGTAGAATCCACTTATATAATTCGCCTCTGAGGAAGAAAGAGGGTAAAAATTGTAGATTTCTTTTCCATAAAAATCATACAAATGAACAGATATATCTTCAGAGCTCAATTCATATTGCGAAAAATCAAAATTAAAAAAAACTGAGCCAAAGCCATTTAAATATATTTTACTTAAGATATTTTGATTTAAATTTAAAACATCGGGATCAAATATTTTTAATTTTAATGGTGTGTTTTGATCTTGTAAAGAATATCCGGGATTATAATGAACTAATAAAGGCTCCATATTTGCTGTAAATAGTTCAGAGCGTGGCTTTAATATAAAGAAACGATCGCTTTGACTCAAATCTGTTTTATAGCTAATTTTGACAAATTCATTTCCGACTGGAAAATAAACAAGTTGATTTTGACCATTTAAAATATGAATATACTTATCATTGTTTTCTTTGCTTGTTTTAATAAAATAATTATAAACTGGAGTATAAATTATATTTTTATCTAGTGAATGTGCAAGCGAGTATAACTCAACAGGTCTGGAAATATTTAAATTTAAATCAAAATAATTTGAAGAACTAAAAGAAAATGGCGGAAGAAATAAATCAAAGGAACGAGTCATTCCATTTTTTAAGGTGAAAATTAATTCATAATTGGAATTTATACTACAATTTGAACCATTATTATCGCAGGCATCTAAATTAAAAAAACAGAATTGACCAGATAATGATAAATTATTTCTTGAAGGGTCGGGTAAGTTTTTTTCATTAAAAAATTTAGGTTTAAATATTTTTCCAATTGCATTTTTTATATAGACTTCAGTACCTAAAATATCTCCTGAAGCAAATCCAATTGCCTCACCACACAAACCCGTCTTTTCAAAAAACTGTTTAGAACCATAGTTAAATGCTTGTGATAAATTACCAATATAAGAATTGAGGCTTAAATTCACTTCGTAAAAGTTTGTCCGATACCCTACATTTACAGGGAAATAATTTTTAAATAAGGAGTCTTTATTATCAGGAGAATCAATATTATCTACATATAAATACATGGAACTACCAATGGGAAAAATATTATCAATAGAAAAACATCCATTGGCATTGGGATAGTACTCATATTCCTTATTTTGATTATTGGTGTAATCCATTCCCGCAATGCGTATGACAGCATCATTTAAATAAGAGGAATTATAATATTCACTACCTTGAATAGAAATTCGTCCTGCCACAGCACCATTTCGAGGACATTCGTTTGAATACAACTCATCAGTAAAATAATTTAATGAATGAGAACTTTTATTTTCTTCAGCATAACAAAGAAAAGATAAAAATGCAGATATGGTAATAATAAAAAAATTTAATTTATTTTTAAACTTCAAAAGACGTCCAACCTTTTCCAAATAACTTAGAATTATTGTTGCAAAACGATTTCGAGAGAACATGAGAATATATTTTCGAATGCTTTTTTCTCAATAGTAGCCTCATACATCTCGAGTTCAATATCATGATTCGCTCTCAAATGCACGGATAAGCACATTTTTGATAGCGAGATATCCTGCATCACAATCTCTTGTATTTTACCCTGACGCCCCCTGTCTAAAGAAACAGCAAGTCGTAAAATGGACGCGCAAATATTTACAGCCTTCTGAATTTCTTTATCGAAATCGCAATAAACTTCATCATTATCTCTTGGCATACGCTTTCGGTGATAACGTACAATAGTCGCAATAATTTGCATTTCACGCGTCGTAAAACCAGGCAAAGACGCATTGCGAATGAAATAAAAGGTATGTTTATGGTGCCCTGTGTGGCCAATAAATAAACCACACTCATGAAGATAAGCAGCCGATCTTAAAAACTCACGCCAAGCACTTGGCAAAGAATGCCTAGAAGATAATTGATCAAATAAACTTACGGCAAAAGAAGTAATATGAAAAGCATGTGCTTCATCAATATGAAATTTCTGCCCAAAAGAACGCACAGAGCGCCAACGCACATCACTGGTATCGCCTTGTAACCAAACACCATCGCGCAGCATTGTATCAAATAAAATACCTTCACGTAACGCTGTTAATGAAATAGTCCATTCACGAATACCCAATATTTTAGTAATAGAACTTAATACAAATAAACCAGCCACAATTATGTCTGCTCTTTTAGCATCGAGACCAGGCAGTTGTTTCCGTTCCTTTAATGATCGCGCTCTTAATAAAGCTTCTTTAGCGACCCAAATTTCTTTTGCAGTTAATGTTGAGCCATGCATTGTTTGCAGGGGTGGCGAATTTGTAAGCCCTAACACCAAAGATTTCACAGCTTTAATTGTCCCTGAAGAGCCCACAGCATAATCAAATCCAATGCGCTCAACTTCAGACAAAACAGGTTCCAATCGTGTATTAATATAAAGCTCGAGAGCTCTTAAATGTTCGTCTCCCAGAGGATCCGTATGAATAAAATTCTGAGTCAAACGCACGCAGCCCAGCTTGAGAGAGGTAGCAAAGCGCTCCTCACCCCATTGCCCCACCACAATTTCTGTAGAACCACCACCGATATCGACAATTAGTGTTGATTTTGATTGAATGGGAAGCCCTTGCTGCACACCTAAATAAACAAGACGAGCCTCTTCATGCCCCGAAATAATTTCAATATCAATTCCTGTTTTTTTATATAATTTTGCAACAAAGTCAGCAGCATTTTTTGCTTCACGCAAGGCACTTGTTCCTACAGCACGAATTTGTGCACGCAGCCCATCCGCAATTTCTTTCATTTTCTTTAAAGCAGATATAGCACGACTTAAGGCATCGTTTGTTAAATTTCCATCTTCATCAAGAGACGCAACTAAACGGACTTGATCTTTTTCAGAAGCAATAATCGTAAAGGAATTCGTTGTTTCCATATCAACAATCAGCATATGAATGCTGTTTGATCCGACATCAATAGCGGCAATTCTTTTTTTTTCAAATATTTTTTTTTCGGGGAAATTAATCATTATTTTTTCTTCTTTTTCTTGATGTTTTTTGGTTTAATTTCCTCAACAACCAAAGAAGGAATAAATCTTTCAGGAATGCGATCAAAATCTTTTTTCTCAAGAAGAGGTTTAATCGCCAAATCATACGCTATAGATTTAATACCATACCGTCTTGCATTTTCAATAAATTTATCTTGGCAGCGAAAGACCTTTTCATTTGGTAACGGCTGATTTCTAATATATGTGCCATCACACTGCATTTCATGACTTTTGCAATTGTCAAGAAGATAATTATTTAATATATTTGTTAATTTAGATTTTAATTCGGATGCTTCTATCGGCCAAAGCACCTCAATACGCCTGTCCAAATTTCTTTCCATTAAATCGGCGCTACCACAATAAATAATGGGATCACCGCCATTTTTAAACCAATATATTCTTGAGTGCTCCAAATACCGATCAATGACACTAATCACACTGATATTTTCAGAGACACCAATAATGTCAGGTTTTAAAATACAAACACCCCGAATAATTAAGTCAATTTTAACACCCTTTTGACTTGCGCGATAAAGAGCCTGACATAATTTAATATCAACTAAAGAATTCATTTTAAAAATAATATGACCTGGGTTTTCTTTAGAATGTTTTCTTTTTTCAGTATCAATCATTTGAATAATTTGTTCACGTAGACGGAATGGTGCAACTTTAATTTTTTCAAAATGAGGAATTTTTAAGCTTGTAATATCCTGATCGCGAAGAATATTAAAGCCTGTTATAAAATTAAATAAATTTGCAATATCATCACATATAATAGGATCCGAAGTCAAATGACCAATATCTGTATAAAGTTTTGCAGTTGAACTGTTGTAGTTACCCGTTGATAAATGCACATATTTTTGCAGATAATTATTTTTTTCTTTGCGAACGACTAATGTACATTTTACATGAGTTTTTAAATCGATAAATCCAAAAACAACATGGGCACCAGCACGTTCTAATTTTTTTGCCCATTCTATATTATTTGCTTCATCAAAGCGTGCTTTTAATTCCACAACAACAGTAACTTGCTTGCCACGCTCCGCCGCATTTGAAAGCGCTTCAATTATAGGAGAGTCGCCCCCAGAACGATAAAGTGTTTGTTTGATCGCTAAAACTTTATCATCCTTTGCAGCACTTCTTAAAAAATCGAGGACACTGGCAAACGAATCATAAGGATGATGCAATAAAATATCACGCTCACGAATAATTTCAAAAATATCTCTATTTGCATCGGCTAAATTTAAATTTAAACGAGGATTAAAAGCCGCATCTTTTAAATGTGAGTCTACTCTTTCTATTTTTAAAAGAGGAGCTAAATCACGAATATTAATCATGCCTTCAATTTCATATAAATCAGAAGAATCGAGATCAAGAACAGCGGCGAGTTTGTTGCGTAACCAATCGGGCATATTTTTTTCGTATTCTAAACGAACAACTTCTTTTTGCTCGCGATCTTTTAACTCAAATTCAATAGATTTCATTAAATCTTTAACTTCATTATCTAGTAATTGATAATCAAGATTTCTTGTTACCCGAAAAGCATAAGCCCCTGTTACTTTAGTCCAAGGAAACAAGGAAGGCATATAGTTTTTAATAAGTTCATCTAATAAAAAATATCTATGCTTATATGTTTTCTGCGAAATAGGAATGAGCCGTGAAATTTTTTGCGGAATTTCAACCAATGCGAGTAGGGGCTCTCCATTTTCAGAAATACCTTCAAATGTCACCGCTAAATATAAGGATAAATTTGATAAATATGGAAATGGGTGAGCAGGGTCTATCGCAAGAGGAGTTAAAACAGGAAAAACTTGGCTTTCAAAATGAGAATCGAGTTTTTCTTCTTCTGTGCGAGTTAATTCTGTTACTTCTGCAATTGAAATATTATAATTTGCTAACTCAGGCAATATTTGAGAATGCAGACATTTAGAAATTCGCTTTAATAATCCTCTTACTTTTATAGCCACTTCATCAAGTGTTTCTTCAGATTCTTCATCATCATAATCATGAGCACTTGGCTGAGCCACAAGCCTTAATAAACCCGAAAGCCTGACCATAAAAAACTCGTCAAGATTAGATGAAAAAATAACACAAAACTTAAGACGTTCTAGTAAAGGAACCGTTTTATTTTCAGCTTCCGTTAATACTCTTTCATTAAATGAAAGCCAAGAAATTTCCCGATTAATATAAAGATCGGGATCATCAAGAGGTATTTGTTTATGAACTGAAAATTCTTTAGGTGTTTGATGCGTAATAAAATGGGGTAATATTTTTTCTATATTTTTTTCAGAACTGATTAACTTTGTCATTGCGATTATCCATAAAAAATGATCGTGCTTCTTGCACATCCTTTGCTATTTGTTCTTTAAGTTGCTCAATCCCAGTAAACTTCATTTCACCCCTAATAAATTTTTTCAAATGAAATTTCACTTTTCGTGAATAAATGTCATCTGAAAAATCGAGAATATGTGCCTCAATTTGCAATTTTAAGCCACTTGCAATTGTAGGCCTTACTCCACAATTCATGACAGCAGGTAGTAAAACACCATCGGAATCAATTTCAACGTAACAAGCATAAACACCATATTTTGGAATAACAAGTGCATCATCCAGCTCTAAATTTGCCGTAGGAAAACCCATCAATCGGCCGCGCTGATCGCCCTTGACGACCACTCCTGGAAGAAAATAAGGACGACTTAAAAGTTTTTCAACTTCTTCGGCTTGTCCTTGTGCAATAACTTGTCTAACAAAAGATGATGAGACTACTTGATCTTCGTATAACTTAAATGCAGGAGTTTGCCTAATATCCCAATGTTCTTTTTCCGCGAAAGCTTTCATGTGCTCAAAATTACCTTTCCGTTGCTTACCATAACAAAAATCATGACCAAGCATAACTGCGCTAATATTAAAATTTTGCTTTAGCCAATTACAAAATTCATCTGCAGATAATAACGAAAACTCTTTTGTAAATTTTTGAACAATAACAGCATCCACACCAGATTTTCTTAATAATTCTATTTTATCCGATAAAGTATTTAGAAGTGGTTTAGGGTTATCTGCAGAAAAATAGGCAACAGGATGTGGATCAAACGTCAAAACAACAATGGGATTATGATTTGATATTTTTTTTAATTCATTTATAAGGTAACAATGCCCTAAATGAACTCCATCAAAATTTCCAATTGTTAAAGCAATTGCATTTTTTTGCTCAATTACTTTAACATTCCCATACGTTTGATAACTTTTTACACTAGTCATAAATCATTGTACCTGAATAAGTGAAAAATCGGCTACATCTTCGTACAAAGAACATATTTTCATTAGTAGACAGAGTCTGTTCTTTTTTAATTTTTCATCAGGATCATTTACCATGACATTTGCAAAAAAGATAGCCATTGGTTCTGTCAGACTCGCAAGAGAAATAAGAACTTGCTTGTAATCTGCATTTTTTATATGAGATTGAATTCTTACCTCAAGGCCTGTTAATTTTTCGTACAATGTTATTTCTTCTTGGGTTTTGAATAATGAAATATTAACTTCCGCAGAATTCCATCCCTGAGTTAGGTTTTTTGCGCGCTTATATGGAATTAAAGCTTCCATTAATGAGCCCTGACCAGATTGACTCAGTGCTTTTGCAATTTCATTTGCAAATATTCTTACTTTATATAACGGCTCTTGAATAAGCTGAACAGAAAGGGCTTCTACTGAACGCGGATCAAATTCGCCATCCAATGCTGCTTTCATACGATCTAAAATAAAAGAATGAATTTTTAATTTATTTTCTTTTGTCACGTTATTATTTTCAGAAATAACAGAAAGGCAAATATCAACAACTCTTTCTAAAGAAACGGAAATGCTATTGTCTTCGCCTTTTATTCCTAATAAACGAGCAACACTTAATGCCAATCGCCTCATTCCAAAAGGATCTTTATTGCCTTTAACTTCAGCGCCGTGACAAATCATCATACATAAGGAGTCGATTTTATCTGCAAGGGATAATATAACAGCTTCTTGCGATGATGGAAGTGGAGATTGAGCTCCCACTGGCATATAATGCTGCTCAATAGCTCGTGCAGCAATGTTCGATTTTTCTTGATTATTTAAAACATTTTGTTCCCTTGCTAAAATACCGCCCATGACGCCTTGCATCTCATCGGGAAATTCTTGCACACAACCTGATTTTAAATCGGCCTTACATAATTCTGCCGCTTTTTCAACAATAGAAATATCTAATTTTTGTGGTAATTCATGGGCAATTAAAGCTACTATTTTCTTTAATCGTTCCGTCTTATCTAACAACGATCCCATTCCTGCTTGAAACAATTGATTGCTTAAGCGATTGCGAAATTCGGAAATGGGAGTTTTCAAATCAGTGTCATAATAAAAGGCGCCATCTTCAAGTCTGCCTATAACAACTGTTTTGGTTCCTTCAATCATCTCTTTTTCGTTGTTACATTTGTAGTTTGCAGCACCAATATAATAAGGTAATAATTCTTTTCCATCCGTTGTTTCTACTGAAAAATAATTCATGTGCTCACGTAACACACTCGAAATAAGAGGTTTTGGCAAACGCAAATATTTTTTATCGAACTCAGCAATAAATACAGAAGGATTTTCAAATAAACCCACGCATTTTTGAAGTAAGGATTCATCATTTTGAAGTTTACCATGTACTTTTTGAGCAAGTTCATTTGCTTTTTCAGAAATGTGGATTCTTCTTTCATTAACAGAAGAAGTGACAAAAATATTTTTAAGAATATTTTCATAATCCTTTGCATATGAAATAACCGTTTCTTCAGAATGCAATATGCGTTGACCGCATGTTTTGCGCCCTGTATTTAATCCAAACATTTCAAAAGGTATGACTTTATCTTCAACTAAAGCTACAATCCAGCGAACAGGACGAATAAATTGAGGACTCACTTCCGCAGGAAGCCATTTCATTTTTAAAGACGCTTTAAGTTCATAACACCATTCTTTAAATTTTTCAGACAAAAGACTTGGAAAATCCCGCCCTGAAAGATGTTTTTGCGCATAAATAAATGTACCGTCGCTCTTTGTTTTAAAAGTAACAGAGGAAGGTTCAATATTATTTTTCTTACAAAAACCCATTCCCGCAGGACTGAGCGAACCATCTGCGCTTTTTGCAATGCGCTCCACAGGTCCCCAAATTTCTAAAACTTTAGACTCTTCTTCTTTTGGAATATTGTTATACTGAATGCTAATTCTTCTTGAGGAGATTTCTACTTTATACCCACCATGAATGGCTTTAGGTAAATCTTTAATATTATCCTTAATTTCAATCCAATTTAATTTCTCTAAATTCACAAACTCATGAATTTTTTGTTCCAATTCTGCTTTTGCATTTAATTGAAAGCTTGGAGGCATTTCTTCGACGCCCAATTCAAATAAAACATTTATTTTTTCTTTGTTTGCAAAGTCAGAAATATTTTTATAATGATTTGTTTCTTTATTTTCTGTTACATTATAAATAATTCCATTACGGTAAATGGGTTTTCTTGCGTCCGTATCGAGTCTATTTAACATAGGAAAACCAAGTTTTTCCCTTGCTGCGCGGTATTGTACCGCACACTTTTTAGCACAATCACGAACGCGACCTATGTAACGTTGTCTTTCTGTAACAGAAATAGCACCACGCGCATCCAGCAAATTAAACGCATGTGAAGCTTGTAAAACATAATCATATGCAGGTAAAACCAGATCTTTTTCACAAAGTTGTGCTACTTTTTCTTCGCATTTTTCAAAATGCCTAAAGAGTTCTCCAGTATCTGCTTCATTAAAGTTAAAATGAGAGAACTCATATTCGTTTTGATAAAAAATATCGCCATAGGTAAAATGATCGTTAAAAGGCATATCGAGAGCATTATGATACCCTTTGGAGTACATAAATAAACGCTCTAAGCCATACGTAATTTCTCCGCAAACAACATCGATATCAAGACCACCTAATTGTTGAAAATAAGTAAATTGTGTGACTTCTTGTCCATTGGCACGGATTTCCCAGCCTAAACCCCAAGCCCCTAATGTAGGACCTTTCCAATCATCTTCAAGTAATCCAATGTCGTTATTTTTTAAATTTACACCAACATGTTCAAGTGATTTAAGAAAAATATCAACTATATTTGATGGAGATGGTTTTAATAAAACCTGTAATTGATAATAATGCTGAAAGCGATATGGACTTTTTCCGTAACGACCATCAACGGGGCGACGGCAAGGTTGTACATAAACAGAACGCCACGGCTCAGGGCCAACGCCTTTTAAAAAAGTATGCGGGTGAAAGGTTCCTGCGCCCATATTTGCGTCGTAAGGCTGACTCCAAATACAGCCATGATCAACCCAATAATTGCAAAGAGCTATAATAAATTCTTGAAAATTCTTGATTTCCACTAGCATCACCTTTCACACGAAAAAATATCCGAAATAGGCCACGATCGATTGTTTACACTAAGAAAAAGATTAAGAAAAGAAAGTTAACCTCGACAGTTGCTCTTTAATGCAACTTTTTGAAACTTTTCTTAATTAAAAAGAGAAATATGCTACAGAGGATAAATTGCTTTAATAAATACGAAAATAATAATTAATATTGAAAATCCTTGTTCTATGAAAATTATAAAAATATTTTGAAAACTTCCTTGCTTTGACCTTGTGGAGATATTAATGGTGTCAATTCGGGTAATTCAACTACAGCGCGACCTACTTTTGGTAGGAGTGAGGAAAGTCCGGACTTCATAGAGCAGGATGCTGGTTAACGACCAGGCGGGGCGACCCGACGGAAAGTGCAACAGAGAACACACAGCCGAAGCCGCAAGGCTGGCAATGGTGAAAACGTGAGGTAAGAGCTCACGGACTTGGCTGGTGACAGTCAGTCTGGCAAACCCCATCCGAAGCAAAGCCAAATAGGGGTGGAGAGCTGGCTCGGCTCGTTTTACACTCGGGTTGGCTGCAAAGAATGTTGCGGCAACGTAACGTCAAGAGAAATTGTAGTTTTAAACAGAATCCGGCTTATGGATTGCCCGTAATTAAATTTTCTATGACTTTTTTGTTACTTTTGAAGTGATAAAGTAACTGTTTTGCAGCGGTTGATATGAAAGGAAATTGAATATGTTTCAACGCTCGCTCTCTCTTTATTCCTCTTCACCAGAAATTACATATTTTACATCGGAAAGCGTCAGCGAAGGACATCCCGATAAAGTTGCCGATCAAATTTCTGATGGAATTCTCGATGAACTCTTAACTTTCGATCCCAAAGCACGCGTTGCTTGTGAAGCACTTTGCAAAACAGGATTGGTTGTTGTTGCTGGAGAAATTACTTTAAATCCAGAAACAGTTCATGCAAACGAAGCAAAATTAAATCGTAAAATAAAAAGTTATTCTGACATCGCACGCAATGTCATTAAAGAAATTGGCTACGACGATCCCAACAATGGATTTGAATACAGAAGCTGTGGCGTCATTGTTGCTGTCGATCAACAATCTCCCGACATTGCACAAGGTGTAAATGAAGGCGAAGGTTTACATAAAGAACAAGGCGCCGGCGACCAAGGTATGATGTTTGGTTATGCTACTAACGAAACACCAGAATTTATGCCTGCTACTTTACAATATGCCCATTCTATTTTGCGGAATTTATCTAAAGCACGCAAAGAAGGCAGTGTAAATTGGTTACGTCCTGATGCCAAATCTCAAGTGACTGTTGAATATCACAATGGTAAAATGAAAAGAATTGATACCGTTGTTGTCAGTACAATGCACACCGATGACGTCAACCAAGAAACAATTCGCAGTTTCGTTATTGAAAATATAATTAAAAAAACAATTCCTGCAAATTTACTTGATTCCAATACTAAGTATCATATTAATCCTACTGGAAAGTTTGTTATCGGTGGGCCACAAGGTGACTGCGGCTTAACTGGTCGTAAAATTATTGTTGATACCTACGGCGGACACGGCGCTCACGGCGGCGGTGCTTTTTCAGGAAAAGATCCTTCCAAAGTGGACCGTTCTGCTGCTTATATGGGTCGTTATATTGCAAAAAATATTGTTGCCGCAGGCTTAGCTGACAAAGCTCTTGTACAAATTGCTTATGCTATTGGTGTGGCGCAACCTGTCAGCGTAAATGTAAATACCTATGGCACTGAAAAAGTAAACCGCGTTAAAATTGAAAATGCGGTGCAGAAAGTATTTAATATGACTCCCGCAGGCATTGTAAAAACATTCGATCTTTTAAATCCTAAAGCCAACGGCTTCAATTACCACGAAACCGCTTCCTATGGTCACTTTGGCCGCAGCCACTTCCCATGGGAAAAGCTCGACAAAGTAGAAGAACTTAAAAAACATGTTTAATTAAATTTTGTTTTTTAGATTTAGAAAATCTCCTTTCATAGAATGTGATTGGGGATTTTTTTATTGCAATTCATGAAATATGTATTTCCCGTTTCATGAATATTTTTTATATTTTCTGGATAATTTAATGGAAAAAATTTTAGCGCAGCTTTTAAAAATATAACATTTTATAGATAAAAGTAAATATAAATAAGTTTTTTAGGAGTTTGATTTTTAAATTTTATCATGAGAAAAATTAAGTATTATTTTCATTTATTTTGAAAATAATAGATAAATATATTTATACAATAAAACAGGGTGCTATCATGAAAGAAAAGAATTTACTTTTAATTCCCATAACTATTTTAGCTATCTCACAACTTTTATTTTCATGTAGAAAAAATGGCGACAAAGAAAATAAAGCCAATAATAAAGAACAAAAAATTGAAGAAAAGAAAATCGAAGAACCAAAAAAAGTCGATGAAGAAGCACCAATTGAGAGTCTTGAAGAGGCTATTCCTAAGGATAATTCCGAATTTATTATGCATAATACAGACATTAAGCCTTTCTTAAATGAAGATTTGATTCAACCTTCATGCTTAAAGTCACAAAATAAATATTATAATTGTGACTTTTCTAATTATACAAATAAAGCACTAACTAAAACAAAAGTATTTACATTGCCTATGGAATTTAGAGTTTCTTATTCGAGAAGCACTTGCGGTAGCCGATTTGAAAATGGGGAATTTAAAGAAGGTAATTTTAAATTAAAACTGAAAACCCCACACGATACAAGAAGTATCTTCCCAGGAAATTTTAGAACTAAACTAACAGGAACTTCTCTCATCCTTAAAGATGAAAATCCTTGGCTAACCAATAATGTAGGTTTTTTCGACCCTTGCTTTTTTATGATTCGCAAAATTGAGATAAATTTTTCTGATTCTGCTAAAGAGAAAATTAAATCTAGTTTAGAAAAAAATGAGGACGGTTTAAATTTTAAATCAATATTACAAGAAATTGAAAATGAACCTCATTTCGACAAAACAAGTTTAGAAAACTTTAAAATCCAAATTAAAGACAAATTAAAAAAACAAACTGAGCAAGCTATTTAAAATTATTTTTTAAATTAAAATCAAAGTTTATCTTCCTGAAGAGTCGTTAATGCAAAAGAAAAGAATATGCTAAAGACAAAATAAATTAACAATAAAATATCGAGCAATAAAAATATTTCTTTTCCCAAATTTATATTAATATACTTTAATAAAAACAAAATAAAATTGAGAAATAAACTAATTATCTGCGTTATAGCAATATACTTTGCTAATTTTTTATTTAAAATGCGCCAATTGGATAAAGAAGACATGCTTTTACAAGTACGGTATCCCACCCATTTATTTATTTTTACTTTTACAATAAGGAATGCAACAATTAAAAAGATGAAATTTATTATTCCGTATTCAATATTAGATTGGTAAAATTTGAAATCCATTTTTAATTAATCTTTAAACCCTGAATCAAAATAAATTAGACAAAAAGGTATTTTCAGTTTATATACCTGTGAGGCCAGATCTGTCTATTACGAATTAAGCTTTTCTTTAAGAAACGGTATTAGAAATAATATCAAAGGGAAAAAAATAATAATCTAGTGAAGATATATAATCTTAAATTGGAATCATAAAAATAGGACAATCTCATGATAAAAGTTCATTTTATTCACGGATTTTTAGGATTTCCCTCCGACTGGGATTCTTTTAAAGAAGACATGAATGAATATAATTATAAATTTCATTCCATTTCAGATTATATGTCACCTCATTCCAATAACGAAAATTCAAAGTTTGTTTTATGGGCAATGAAGTTCAACTCTTCTGTTTTTAAAGAGCCTATAAAGAATAAGAATATTCTTATAGGATATTCACTGGGGGGAAGACTTGCTCTTCACGCCTTAATTCAAAGCAATAAATGGGATGCTGCTATTATTGTTTCTGCAAATCCGGGGCTTTCTCATGAAGCTGAAAAACAAGCGCGTATTGCAAATGACATTGCTTGGGCTAATCGCTTTTTAAATGAAAAATGGGAAAATGTAATGGAGTCGTGGAATTCTCAAGGGGTATTTTCGAATATGAAAAATATCCTCACCCGCGACGAAAAACAATTTAATAAAAATGAAGTGGCATCCATGTTGACGGATTTTTCTTTAGGAAAACAAGAAAATTTAAGAGAGAAAATAAAATCATTACATATCCCAATTCTTTGGCTTGCAGGTGATAAAGACAGTAAATTTGCAAATGTCACTATGGAAATGAAAGAATTAATTAATACAATTGAAATAAAAATTATTGCAGATGCGGGACACAGGATTCCTTGGGAAAAACCTAAGGAGTTTAAAGAAGTTTGTTTCAATTTTATAAATAAAAATTTAATAAAATGATAATCATGAACTCTATAAAAAACTCTATTGAAGAATATTTAAAACAAATTCGGTGTATAAAAAAGTTTCTACCTATTATACTTCTCCCACTTCGCAAAGTTCAATGCAGAAATGAGAGTTCTTTAATTTTCTGAAATTTTTTTAATTTCTTCCATAGATAAATTTGTCACTGAAGCAACGAAATCAATTGGCATGCCTTTTAAAATTAGATTTTTAGCCACCACTTCCACTCCTTCTTGACGGCCTTCCTGACGGCCTTTCTCCTCCCTATAACGAATTTCTGTGGCATAATCATGCAAATATTTTTGCCTGGAATCATAGTAGGCTCTGGTTTCTGGATCGTGACTTAAATATTCTAACTTTTCTTGTGCTTTTAAAATTACGGGATTACCCATGGCAATAATCTCCTCTTTTTGAGCGCCTTTCAAAAAGCGCATCCAGTTTGCAAGTTCATTATATGATGCTTTGAGTGGTTTGGGAACTTCTAAAAAGATGATTTGAAAATCATTGGAAAATATTTTTTGAGTTTCCATATCCACAACATTAAGTTTTGTCAAAAAAGAATCTTTTTCATTGAAAAGTTTAAAGTTTAAAACATGAATGCATATTGCAGGTCGCAGCAAATTATAATCTTCTCCTTTTTTTAATTGATTTTCATATAACTTTGCCCAATAATACAAACATCTTTTATCATATTCATGGGTACAGCACATTTGCACTTCTATATTTAAGTAACTTCCGTCATTTAAATGAGCTAGGACATCAAACCTGGATGATTTATCTAAAAGACTGTTTTTATTCATCTCCGTATTTATAAATTGAGCCGATATTATTTTATTTTCATTTTCTAAATATAATATTTTATTTACAAAATCTATAAAAATATCTTCATTTTCTCCAAAAATTCTTTTAAAAACATAATCAACCTTAATATCTAATAATTTATTTTGTTCCAAACCTAAATCCTTTAAGTTAAAAGAAATGAGAGAATTAAATATTTAACTCTCAATAAATTTAGATATGATTAAATTAACATTAAAACTTTTGTTGTTCAGAAAGTGATCAGATGAGTTGAAAAATAGGAAGAAAATAAAAATCACATTTTCAATTTGAAACACTTCATTATTTACAGATGCTTAAAAAAAATATAACTTGATTGCATTGAAATGCCCCATTTTGAGAGGAGTTAGCATGAACGTTTCATTTCAATTAAAGATTTTAGTCTCAATTGTTAGCATAAATACAATATTTTACAATGCTTTTGCAGAAGAAAATAAAGCGCTTCTTCAAGAAAATTCTCATGAAATGAAAATGACGATTCAGGAAAATAAGTTAAGCGTTTCCTTCCTTGATGATTTATGGGAGCAGAGACAAACAAAAGAGGGTGCTAAAAAAATAGCTGAGTTTTTATTGAGTGATCCGAAATTGCCTCGTGATTTTGAAATCAATTGGCGCCTTGCCCGATTAGTCTATTATTCAGGAAATTTTACTCTCATTCAAAAATCACAAAAAGAAGAAAAATTAAAAGTTTTTAAAATGGGTTATACTGCAGGTGAAATAGCAAGAGAGTTGGAACCTAAAAGGGTAGAAGGCCATTACTGGTATGCTATAAATTTGGGCTCTTATGGTCTTGAAAAAGGAATTTTTTCTGCTCTCAATAACGCCAAACCAGGACGCGACGCCTTACTTGAAGCCGTAAAAATTGACCCCACCTATCAGTGGTGCGGTCCTTTAAGAATTCTGGGGAGATACTATCAAGAAGTTCCTGGCGGCATCATTTCCTTTGGGGATAAAAAAATTGCGAAAGAATATTTTGAAAAAGCAATAGATTCCTGCCCTGATTTTCGAATAAATACAATGTATTTAGGAGTATTAAAAGAAAAAACAGGAAATAAACAGGAAGCCTTAGAGCTTTTCAAAAAAGCTCAAAAATTACCTGAACTCGACGGTAAAAACGAAGAAATGAGATACGCGAAGGAGCTTGCTGAAAATATCAAAAATGTGCAAAATATGTAGTCTATGCTTGATTCGCCCTTCTTAAGTGCATAAGAAAGATTGGGCGTGATTTTTTATGCGTTTAAAGGAGTGTTTCATGTCTTCAGGAAAGTTTATAATTGGCGGAATATTTATTGCCGCAGCAATTGTTGGCTCAATTCCCTTATTTTTTCACGATTACAAAAAAATTGCAAATAATTTACCTGGATTCTCATCATCTGCTCCAGGAAATAATAAAAATTCAGCTGCGACTTCTGATGTTCTTGGGAAATACAATGGCATTACATTGAAAAGAACGGAACTGACAACTCAGGAAAAACAAGCTCTTTTTGAAGCAGAAAGTCAAACCCATAAAGCCATAGAAAATATTTTAGCAAAAAGATATTTCGATGAAATTGTTAAAGACTATATGAAGAAGAAAAACTTAACGAACGCAAGCGCTGCTGAACGAATGTTTATTCAAGAGAAATCATCAATATCTCTTGAGCAAATTAAACAATTTATTAAAGAAAATGCTGATAATGCACAGCTTAAAGGAAAAACTTTCGAACAACAGGAAGCCTTAGTTAAGCCTTATTTGCAAAATCAAGCGGCTGGTTCCTACTTTAGAGATTTGGTAGCAAAAGCCGTATCTGAAGGCGATATTGAAGTCACCGGAGCAAGTAAACCCTCAACTCCAAAAGTAAACATCGATATCGGCAATTCACCTTCAAAAGGCCCTAAAGACGCTCCCATTACCATTGTCGAATTTGCCGATTTCCAATGTCCTTATTGCGCGACAGCTCAACCAACAGTTGAAGAAGTATTAAAAAAATACAAAGGCAAAGTTCGTTACGTCTTTAAAAATTATCCCTTGGTTCAAATTCATCCCGAAGCCATTCCTGCTGCCATTGCAGCAGAATGTGCTAATAAACAAGATAAATACTGGCAAATGCACGATGGCTTATTTGAAAATCATAATAAATTAGGTGAAGAAACATATAATAAACTTGCTCAAAATATTGGCTTAAAATTAGATGAGTTTAATAATTGTCGTAAAGATACTTCCGTTCGGGACAAAATTAATGCGGAAATGGAATACGGACAAAGTCTTGGGATAAATGCTACTCCCGCATTTTATATCAATGGAATTCAGTTAATGGGATCCTTACCTAAAGCTGAATTTGAAAAAGTGATTAATAGTGAATTAGCTTCTAAAAATTAAAAATAATCAAAAATTGCCTGATTATTTTTAATGAAGTAAAAATGCCATAGAGTTTTTCTTATGGCATTTTTTATTAGGAGAAGAAATTATGAGCGATAGATTTACCAGCTTAGAATTCAATGGCAAAAAAGCTATTCTTCAAATTAATAGACCTACTCTTCTGAACTCATTAAATTTTCAAGTATTGAAAGAAATTCATGACCACTGTTTATTGTTAAAAAACAATGCTGATATTCAAGTTGTCATTGTCTGCGGTGCAGGAGAAAAAGCCTTTGTTGCAGGCGCAGATATTAAAGAAATGTTAGAATTTAAAAGTAACAAAGAAGCACAAGATTTTTCTGAATTTGGTTCCAAAACATTTTCATTATTAGAAAACCTTCCTCAGATTGTCATTGCCCGCGTTCAAGGCTTTGCTTTAGGAGGAGGTCTTGAGCTTGCTTTAGCATGTGATTTTATAGTTGCCTCTGAAAAAGCAAAATTCGGATTACCAGAAGTGACTTTAGGACTCATTCCTGGATTTGGTGGCACACAGCGTCTAGCTCGCCGTATAGGAGCTTCAAAAGCTATTGAGTGGATTTCTTCGGCAGAAAAATACAGCGCTGCCGATGCCCTTTCATGCGCTCTCGTCAATCACGTTGTAAAACAGGAAGAACTGAATTCTTTCACAGATCAATTATCTGATAAAATTATTAAAAATGCCCCCACAGCGATACGCATTGCCAAAACAGTCATAAGACAGGGATTGCATTGTCATTTAGAATCGGGTTGTGCTTTAGAATCAAAAGAATTTGGCAATCTTTTTCTAAAAGAAGAATCTCATGAAGGCATGCAAGCATTTATTGAAAAAAGACCTGCAAATTTTTAGATTATGAAAGAATGAGCCATGGAAAAAATCCCTTCTGCTGAAATATTATCTAAATCAGTTAAAATTACCGTATTAAATAAACTGGGTAAAACCATAGATGAGTTTGATATGAGGGCGGGGACAAATCTTTGGGTTTTTCTAAGAAAAAGAGGACTTCCCATTGGAGCGGCTTGCTCGGGTGTAGGCGTGTGCGGCGCTTGTCACGTTAAAGTAATCTCTAGTGATATGAATTCTATTTCTGAGAAAAATGATTTTGAAAAGGAAACGCTCATAAAAAATCAAAAATCAGAAAAGGAGCGCCTTGCTTGTTTATGCCGCGTCTTTTCTGATATTAAAATACAAGCGGATTATTGGTAATTTAAAAGTGTGACAAAGGATAATATTAATTTTATTGTATAGAACATTTGCAAGTGGGATCATCAAGCTGATAATTGCCATTCCTAAAGGTATTATAGTCTGATTCTAAAAGGCTATAATCAATAATTTTATCCCAAGAAATTTTTCCTTTATAAAATTTATTTAGAAATGTTACAAATTCATATTTTACTAAACATTGCTTCGAAAAAAAAATGGGACTAGATTCTGAAGGATCAATTCGATGACTTTTTAAAGAAATATTTCGTATTGATTTTAATTTTCTTAAATGTTTTAATCTAATAAATCCTCCTTCTATATCAATGACTTCAACTTTATTTAAATTTTGTAAAAAATTTAAATAAACATTGCTAGGAAGATTGATTAATTTAATGTCTTTTAATTCTTGAAAATTTTCTAACTTACCCAAAAAAGATTTATTATTCAAATCGAGCACATATGCATAATAACCCAACATAGGATATCTATCTAAGGGATCATTACTTATATATTGTATTATTTTTTTTTCAATATTTGGAAGACTAAAACCTGAAATTAAATTATGAATTAAAGTTATATTTTCATGTTCAATATATAAAAATTCTAAATTAGGAAAATTTTCATTTAATAGTTCAATTAAGCCAATTTTATTTTCAAAAAATCGAACTACTGGAAGATGATAATAAATTCTATAAATTTCAAAAGCATGTTCTCTTGAATTATGTTTATTAAGAAATAAATCATACCTCTTATTGTAAATATAACTCCAAAAATCATCTTGATTTAGAATTTTACTTTTCTGATGTTCTTTATATATCTCAATTATAAGTTTTTGATCTGGAATTATTTTGACAGATTTTATTTTTTTCAATATTTTTGATGGAATAATTTTTAGATAAAGAGGAATTTCAAGCAATAAATTTCGGGTTGTCCCTTCAATATATGGAATTGGCTCATCCTTTAAATAATAAGCTAAATTTAAAATAAAATTTTCTGAAAATTTCGTTATTTTTATACCATCTATTTGTTTTCCTTCTTGATGTTTTGCTTTACTAGTATATTCTAAGTAATCAATAATATCTTTTCTATTAGTTAAATTTGTGTTTGCCAAATTTAAAAGTTCCTCATAATCTAACTTATGAAATTCTTGGAATGTTAATTGCATTGATAATTCTAAATTTTCTGTAACTTTAGAATCTGAAGCATACAATAGATTCATATTATATGTTAAAAAAAAACTCATTAGGATTACTAATATAAATTTCATTTTCAATCCTTTATCTATTAAACTAAAAATATACTTAAATAATTTATTTTATAAAAAGTCAACAATGAGACATATAATCTCAGAATTTCTTAAATTTTAAAAAAATTTTCGCCGCAGATGATTATTAAGAAATGTAAAAACTAGGATTAATCTGTAAATTTAAAAATTATTAAATTATAGAAAAATTTTTATAAATAAACAAATAAAATAAGTTATCATTAGGGTATGAGCTCAATCAGAGAACTTTAAGTTAAAGCGCCTAGACTGAATATAATTTGTCATTAAAAAGAAAGTCTCGATTCAAAGCGATAAAAATCGTGTTCTAAGCAATCAACATCAATGATTTGATTCCAATTATTTTTCCTTTTATAATATATATTTAAAAATGATGAAAATTCATATTTTCTTAGATACTGCCTAAAGAAAAAGGATGCATTATCATCTAATGATATTTTTAAATATATATTTTGTATTGATTTTAAGTTTTTTAAATTTTTCAGTAGAATGTTTCCGCCTTGTATTTTAAGGGACTCAAGTTTATCTAATTCTTTTAAAAAATCTAAATAAACATTTTTGGGCATATTCATTAATGTAAGCTTTTTAAGTTTCTTGAATTGACCTATTTTATCTAAAAATTGAGTATCATAAAATTTGAGAATATAAAGATAATTATATTTGGCATTGATTCGAAACAAAGGTCTCAAAGTAAGAAGTGGATAATTTTCATTATTAAACCCTGAAATCAAATGATCAATTGAATTTGTATTTTCATGCTCAATATATAAATTTTCTAAAGTAGGAAATTTCTCTTTTAATACGTCAATTAAGTAAACCTTATCTTCAAAATATTTTACCACAGGGAGATCTTTATAGATTGAATATATTTCTAAATCAGCTTTTTGTAATAGCCCTCGATCTCTATTTAAATCGGGTCTATTATTGATAATATATTGTGAAAATTGTCTTTGATTTTCAATATTTTTCTTTAAATTTTTTTGTTTAATTTCAAGCAGAATAGCTTGATCGGGAATTATTTTAACAGATTTTACATTTTTCAATTTTTCTGCGGGAAAAGTTGAAAAATAAATAGGAATTTCGTTTAATAAATTATGAGTTGTTCCTTCAATATGTGTTATTGACTCACCGCTTATATAATTAGCTAAATTCAAAATAAAACTTTTAGATAGCTCACCAAATTTTTTATTTATTAAAACTCCCCTTTTATTGTCTTTAACTTTGTAAATATAACTTAAATACTCAACAATATCTTGTTTATTAGAGGTATTTATTTCTGCCATGGCTAATAATTCTTTATAATCTAAATTATTAAAAATTTGTATTTTTAATTCAAATGGTAAATTTAAAAATCCTGAGTTTTCTTCAATGTTAAAATCCGATGCATGCAAAGTGTTTTTATTAAAAGATAATATTAATATTAGCATGCAGATTAAAATATATTTCATTTTAATTCCTCTCATTCTTAAAAGAAAAAAGAGTTAAATAACTAATCCTATTGAAAGTCAATACTGATCAATAGAGAGTAATAAATTAAAGTGATTCCTTTTAGTGGACAATATGCTATGAACTTAGGCGTTCATATAGAAGGGTTGTCCCATGGTAAAGAAGAAATCAGTTAAAAGTCAATATTCTCTTGAGTTTAAAAACCAAGTCCTTGAAGTCTTAGAAAATAGCCCTAAAAGCATGGCTCAGATAGCTAGGGAGTTTGAGGTTTCCTACCCCACTCTGAATAGCTGGAAGCGTTCTATTGGCGAAAAGGAAAATTCAAATATAAAGAAAAACTCTGACGAATTGAAAAAGCTAAAGCGAGAATACGAGCTTTTAAAAAAGGAAAATGAAATCCTAAAAAAGGCGGCAAGCTTCTTTGCAAAGCAACTCGATTAAAATACGAGTTTATATTGCTAGAGAAGCTTAATTATCCTATTCTTTTACTTTGCAAAGTAATGTGCGTTTCTAAAAGTGGATTTTATAAATGGCTTGAGTGTAAAGATAAAAATCATCAATTTGAGTTTAGCCTTGAAGAAGAAATAAAAAAAATACATACTTCTTCAAGGGGTACATATGGAAGACGGCGAATTTTATCAACACTTAAAAAGTCATTTATTAAAGTTGGAAAAAAACGAATATCCAAGATTATGAAGAAACTAAATCTGAATGGGGTCGGCAAACCTAAATTTAAAACAACAACAAAGGTTGATAGGCAAGCGATACATTTTCCGAATTTAATTTCAGGGGATTTTACTTCCTATAAGCCCAACGAACTTTGGACCAGCGATATTACTTATATTCCAACGAAAGAGGGCTGGGTTTATTTGTGCATAATATTGGATACTTTTTCAAGAGCAATAATTGGTTGGAGCATGCAAGATAATCTAAAAAGAGAAATTGTTTTGAATTCACTAAACATGGCATACAAAAAAAGATCTCATTTTCCAAATGGAATAATTTTTCATAGTGACAAAGGATCACAATATTCAAGTAAAGAAGTTAGAAAATATTTAAAATTAAATCATTTTCATCAAAGCATGAGCAATAGCTGCTATGAGAATTCTATTACAGAAACATTTTTTTCCACTCTAAAAAAAGAATTGGTACATCGATGCAATTTTCTTACTAGAAAAGAAGCAAAATCTTCGATTATAGAATATATTGAGGTGTTTTATAATCGAATTCGTGCGCACTCTGCCCTTGATTATCTTGCACCATTAGAGTATGAAAAAAATTATGAAATTTAACCGTCCACTTTTCGGGGATCACACCAATTGCCCGTGGTATTCAAAAAGACGGCGTATTACATACATTTGAGCTTGAAGAAAAACATGCGGCTCAAGCAGCAGAATCCTTTCAAAAAGCCGATGTTTCACATTTGATAAAGCAATACGTAGGCCCTGCTCTCGAAAACTTAAAAACCATAGAAAAAGAGGGCCCTTTTGATGCTGTTTTTATAGATGCCGACAAAGTATCCTACCCAGATTATCTCACTTGGGCTGAGAAAAATTTAAAAATTGGCGGACTCATAATTGGAGACAATACATTTGCTTGGGGTAATATTCATAATACTAATATTCAAGACAAAGAACTTGCTCAAAAAGTAAATGCTTTAAGAGATTTTAATGCTCGTATTATGCGTAATCCGAAATTTAGAGCTACTATACTTCCTACAGGAGAAGGCTTAACTGTAGGAATTAAAATCGCGTAAATTAATTTTAAATAAAAATATTTCAATTTAATCCTAAAGAAAATCATGTTTCTTTAGGACATTTTTTTATTATATTTTTAAATTAAATTATTTTATAAAATTTAATTTCTTCCTTAGTATTAAAAAATAAAATGACGTCACTAATAAAACAGATGAAATGAGCATGACTGAAGCCATGGGAAGTTGGGATTGGGCTTTAAACGAGCCAGCTGCATAACCAGCTAACACACCAGTCATAATTTCAATAAAGAAAAATAAACCTGATGCAATACCGAGCATTTTTGGAAAAATATCCATCATTCCAACTTGGGTTAAAGGAAATATAATACCTATACCAATCATCATAATTATGATAGGAAATAAAATGACAAATACCGAAATAAAATTGAATATTGCAAATAAAAATAAAATAGAAGAACCCACAAAACAAAATAAGGTCGCTATAAAAATAAGATTATCTATTTGAAACTTATTAGATAGTTTTCTTGCTAAAACCGTTCCCGATATATAGCCTAAGGAAACAAATCCAAATATCACTCCATAAATAATGGGTGAAACTCCAATCACATCTTGAAAAATAAATGAAGAAGACGAAATAAAAGAGAAGTAAGCGCACCATGCAAAAGTAATTGCTAAAGTATAACCCATATAAGCTCTATTTGTTATCATACTAACATAACTTTTAAATAAATTAATAGGGCACGTTGCTTTAGGGTTTAAGTTATGATTCGTTTCTTCTAATTTGTAATAAGTAAGCAATAATATTGAAAAGGAAATCACCAGAAGTAAAATGAAAGTAGATCGCCATCCCCAATAATTCTGCATGGCGCCTCCCACGATAGGTGCGATAGCAGGCGAAATAGCCATACCTGTAGCAATATAGGTAAATACTTTGACTTGATCCTTTTTTTCAAAAGCATCACGGACAATGGTTCTACCTATAACAATACCACAGCATCCGCCAAGAGCTTGAAAGAAACGCGCAATAATAAGTATCCAAACATTT
Organism: Silvanigrella aquatica; assembly: GCF_001907975.1. Lineage (NCBI taxonomy): Bacteria > Pseudomonadati > Bdellovibrionota > Oligoflexia > Silvanigrellales > Silvanigrellaceae > Silvanigrella > Silvanigrella aquatica. Next base: position 161,202 of record NZ_CP017834.1, on the reverse strand, counting down.
GTAGCAAAAATACAAGCTAATGTTGCTATAAAATAAATTGAAATTCCGCCAAGAAGGATAGGGCGTCTGCCATAACGATCGGATAAAGAACCACATGTTAACATGGAAATAGCAAAACCAATCATATAAAAGCTAAGGGTTAATTGTATTAAGGGCTGCGTCGTATTTAAATCTGTTACCATGTGAGGCAAGGAAGGGACATACGTATCAGTTGAAAAAGTAGAAAGCGAAACAATTAAAATGAGAATAAATATTTTAAGCGTGTTGGAACGATTTTTCAACGGGTATCTCCTCGGACAGAACCTGACTGCTAAATAAAACACAAAATATCCAGGTCAAATCTGCAGTTAATAAATGAAATATTTGCATCCAGACAGGTGCCATAAGAGCAATATTAATAAAACCTGAAATAATTTGAATAGAAAAAATAAGAGCAATACTTAAAAATAACCTTTTTAATAAAATTGAAGAATTTTTATTTACCATACTCCAACTTGTAAAAACGGTATATAATGAAATAATAACTGCAAAAATTGGATGATAAACTCGAAGAGATTTTAAAAAATGATCTCCACTATGAATATCATTAATAAGACCTTCACCAATATAATTAGGTTTAAATATAGTATCTCCAAGCGCTGTAATTGCACCAGACATTCCAACAATAAACATACCAATAATAATAAATGAAATGGGTAAAATCTTTTTACTTTGCGCGCTCTTTTTGAAAGTACCAAACCCAGAAGACCATGCTGCTGTTAATGCAATTGAAGCAATTAACATAAATGTACCAACTAAATGTAATGACATAACAATAGCACGAAACCAAGAATCATTTTTTGCAACAAGACCAAGTAAAACAAGACCAGCACCTAAAAGTGCTTCAAATATAACAAATCCAAAAGCGACAACAGCGGAAGTGCGAATAGGATTCTGCTTTTCAGTTACCTTAAACGACCAAATTAACAAAATAATCGCACCAATTAAGACAATACCACTCGATACGCGGTGGGTATATTCAATCATGGTATGCGCAGTCGAAAACTGCGGAACAACATTGCCATTACACAATGGCCAATGCTCACCACAACCCGCTCCCGATCCTGTAGCTCTAACATAAGCTCCCCCTAAAATCACGTAAAAATTAAAGGCAAGAAAGAACCAAGCATACCTAGAGAAATATTTAATGTTTTTCATGTTTATTTTCCGATTGAAGATTATTAGAAAGACTGGAATAAACACAGCAATTAACTGTAATGAAGATCTTATTCAAAATCAACTTTGAGTTAAATATTTCATTATATTGAGAAGCATTTTCAACTTGTTTTTAATAAATCATCTATCATACCATCGACGGATTCTTGATCCAATTTTTTATTTCGGGGGTCAGGAAGAGAGGAAATCATCGTAAGATAATTTCTATACATTTCATCCTCTTCAGATGAAAATTGTTTTCTTCTCAAATCTCGATGTAACAAAGAGTGAAGAATTTCACCACCTTTGCGAACAGCATATAAAGGATTTGGATAAAGCGCTTCATTTTTTTCTAAATATTCCTTATTAAAAGCGCAATTCATCCAATTTGAAATATCAACTATGGCATTGCGATAGTTATTTTCAGATTCAAATTGAGCCGCACTCATAATGCTGTTGATTAAATTAGATATCGTGGCAATAGATTTGTCATCCGGGAGAGAATTAGGCTTATCAGGCGCATAACGCCCCAACATTGCTAAAATGAGTCGTATTCTATGCTTCGATTCACTGTAAAGTTCTTTGATAGAATCTTTTCCGGCAGATTTTTCAGAATTCAAATTCAATCTCCCTTAACAGAGAACCCCACAATGATCTGATTCAAAGAAGAATATGATGAGTCTAAGACACAACTGTTAAAGTAATATCATCTTTTAAATGCCTAGGAGGATCTAAAGATGATAATTTTCCTAAGAGCTTGGCCCCCTCTTCGACTACTAATTTGTAAGCAGCAATATCGCCTTCAACGCGCGCCGTAGGCGTCAGACGCAGCAATTCAGCAGCATGCAAATTTCCTTCAAATACCCCACTGACTTCAACCACGATGCCGTGGATTTCCCCTTTAATTAAAGCAGATTCTTCAATAATGAGAACATCTTCTGAAATAATTGTACCTTCAATATGCCCCGCGAGACGAGCTTCTCCCTTGAGGATGACTTTGCCTTGAAAAAATGTTTGGCTTCCCAAGAGTGAAAAGGGCACTCCTTTATATTTTTTTGAAACGTTATCAACACTTTGGGTTGACGACAAGACCTTCGTATCTTTCATTTTTGAAAACACCTCTTCACCTCAAAATTTCATATGGTTCATTTTGAAAAATGCTGTAAAAGCTCGTAATATAAAAGTATAAATTTGCATTAAAAAATGTTAGTTACAAAATGTATTAGGACAACAGAATGACAAATGTGGCACATATTGCAGCAAACCATATTCTGAGCCGCCTCCCTCATACGCAACTTATGCCGTTTGAAAGACTGGCTTATCTTTTTCGTGATAACCTCCTTATATCAAGGAAAAAAATGTGTTATTGCGGTGACAATCATGATCAAATTAAAAAATTTCCCATGATCTATCCCGTTTTTCCATCTGAAGGCGAAGCCAGTAAAGGCCTTTATAGCTCCATTCCTTTTGTTTACTTATCATGGATGATCCCCTCGCATTTGTTACCTCGTATTGAAGTTATTGAAGTGCCCATTCCCTTTGAAAATCTTCAATTTTCAGAAGTAGATAAAGATGAAATTGATAAGCAGCTTATTCCACAAGGAAAAACCATAATTGGAGTTTTTAAAAAGGTCTCTTTACCTTTATCAACTTCAGAAATGGCAGAGATGCGCAAAAGAGTTTTGAGCCAAATTTTAGAACTTTCTGGTAAAAATGCTCATATTTATCTTTCAATTTTCTCAGAAATGCCGAAAATACTTGTTGGTCATGGTATTTCAAGTTATCAAGATGTTTTTGAGATACCCCAAAATAGGGAATCATGGGAATTCCAATCAAAGAGGGTAATGCCTATCGTGTTTCAAAAGAAACTCGTCGTATTTACTTTAAATTGCTGGATTCTCACAAAAAAAGATTTGAATATTTGAGGAACGCGATCCAAAATGAACCGTGTTTGTGATACAATTCATAAAATGTAGTTTGAGGAATTTCTGATGGATTTTTTAAATAACATACCTGTAAAAAAAGCCTTTCGAAACATCCTCATTCCCTTTGTTGGAATTGGAATATGTTTTTCAAATTTTCAAGTAGCATTTGCAGAAAACGTAACAATTTTATATTCTAATCAAAATAAGATTGCGAGCGCTAAAAAATCTAAAAAAAATCAGAAGTTAAAAGTTCATTTAAAGCCTAAAAAAATTTACTATTCCAAATCAAAATCACGTTCAAAACATAAAAGAGTAGCAGTTGAAAATTTTGCTAAAGGTGAGGGTAAAACCATATTCGTAACAGCTCAACCTATTCTCTTTTCATCTTACTCAGGCAGCTCTTTAATTCGTTCAAAATACTCACAAAATGCTGTCAAAGTAAAAGCATTTACTGACCCCAGAGAATCCCTGAACAACAATGGCGCTGCATTTAACACGCCTTTTGGGCAAATAGATTGGCCTGAAGTTGCAACAAAAATGTTTATTAAAAATGGCAAAGTTTATTCCTATTATAAAAACTATAAACTCGAATTGACCATTGACCCCCAATTACAGGATGCTTCAGAAAAATATTTAAGCCAATCTCGCATTCTCAATGGATCAACAGCAATTCTCGACCCTAAATCAGGTAAAATACTTGCTTTATCCCAAAATGGAGGCAATCGTAACGCCATTGTTTCCGTAAGTTCCCGCGCTCCTGCTGCAAGCCTTATGAAAATCATTACCGCAGCTGCTGCCATTGAAAAAAGAAATTTAAACCCCTACGATGAAATCGCTTTTCGGGGAGGCTGTGGTTCTTTAAGAAATGGCAATTGGCTCGCCGATCCCGCACGAGATTCTCAAAGATTAACATTTGCCAAAGCGTTTGGTTCCAGTTGCAATACCGCTTTTGCACGCATAGCTCTTTATGACGTAGGTCTTTCTTCCTTAAAATCAATGGCTGAAAAGTTTTTATTTAATAAACCCATTCCAAGCGATGTTAAATTGCAAACAAGCATGTTTCTATTGCCCGATCCCGATACCGCAACACCACAAGAAGTTGCCGAAGCAGGAGCTGGCTTTGGTGCAACTCGTTTAAATCCTATTCATGCCGCTCTTTTATCTGCAACCGTCAACAATCATGGTATCATGATGGCTCCTTATCTTATTGAAGCAGCATATAATTCTGATGGGAAGGAAGTTTATCGTGCTAAGCCAATGCAAATTGGCCGTGTTATAACTGCTCAAACCGCGTCAAAAATTGAAACATTGATGCTCGCAACAATATCATCAGGAACAAGCCGGAGAACATTTCATAAAGCGGGAACACGTGCAGACGCTAATGAAATTGGTGGAAAAACAGGAACTCTGCTCGACCCTGAAAATAGAGATGTTCTATATACCTGGTTTAGTGGTATTGCTCCCTTAAATAGTCCTAACAGCATTGCCATAGGGACTGTGGTGGCGAGTCCGCAAAATTGGGTCATTCGTGCGAGCTCCGTTGCTCAAACGACATTGGCCGATTATCTCAAATTTGAACGTAGTGACAGTAGGGTTGCAAGTAGAAGCAATTAACGACTTCCTTATTTTTTTAAATTATCACTTTTTAATCTATGTTTCATCGTGGATTTTAAAGTAACTATTAGACAGAATAAAAATGACTTCTCATTCTTTTATAGACTTTGTATTTACACAATTCCCTTCTAGCAATTGGCAAAATGGGATTTCAATTTATAGATCGGGCGGAATACATAATTTTCAAGCTTACGGCGAATTATTTAGCTGTAGAGTTAAAGCTGGGATAGGCGAAAATTATGAAGTCCGTATGAAACTTCATTCCCATGGCAGGTTTGTACAATGGATGGAATGCACATGCCAAGCCAATCGGAGGCGTGCCGAGCAATGTCAACATATTGCTGCATTTTGTATCTATCTTGATCAAGAAAAAGCACCCTATTTACAAAAAATGAATTTGGGAACAGGAGGTTCTGAACTTCATTTAAATTCTTTAAATTTAAAGCATCAAAATCAATCTGCTCCCGAAAAAAAAGATACTATTTTTAGTTCTCAAGAAAAATGGGAAATTATTAACGATGCAAAACAAATGCTTGAAAGTAACAATTTAGAAAATATTTTTTCTTCCTCTGTTACAGAACTTGTATCTATAGATATTGATAAAGAAGAACCTTGGTTAAACGCTGTTGTCCAAATCGATAGCTCAAAAAAAATCAATTATCGATTTGGGATTGATGATACTTGTAAACTCCTATTTAATTCTAAATATTTTGAAAAAGCTTCTAAAAATGTATTGAAACTTATCAGCCATAATGTGATAGCAAAAAGATATTTTAATGTAAAAAGTAATGGAAAATCGGGTTTTTCAATTCAAAAAAGCATTGCTCTTATTAAAGATAATAAGATCATAAAGAAATTATTTGTTTCAGATTTAAACCAAATCCACATTGGTAAAATAGGATTATTTATTAAAAAAATTGGGTACATTCCTTTTCAAGATAAAATGAATACAACTCAAATTTCTAGATGGCAAGAATATCCTAAAGTGGGCGTAGTCGAAGGTGACACAGCGGCAAATTTAATTGAAAGCGATTTTTCAAGACTTAAAGAAACTGCTGATATTGTCATTAGCGATAATTTATCTAAAATAAAAGTATATAAAAAAATCACTATACCTGAATTTACTTTAAATAAATCACTTGATGGCTCTATTTTGATAGATGCTAAATTTAATTCAAATTCGGAAGAAAAAAATGTTAGTGCAACATCAGGAACCTTATTTCAAATTTTAAAAGCAAGAGCAGAAGGAAAACAATACTTAGAAACTGAAAAAGGTTTTATTAAAATAACTTCTGAACTCGATTGGCTTAAAAATAAAGTACAAGACGATGGTCAAATCAAACTCTCAACTTTAGAGTTTGTCCGATTTCATGAACAATTTGGCAGCGAAAGCAAAGTAAAAGGCAAAAGTTCGGTCATTGATAAAATCCGATCGGGTCTCATAGCACGTGATAAATTACAGCTTCCCTCCTTAAAAGAAACTAAATTAAAGCTACGCCCCTACCAGGAGGATGGTTTAAAATGGTTATGGTGGTTATATACAAATCAATTGGGTGGTCTTTTAGCTGATGAAATGGGTTTGGGAAAAACTCATCAGGCAATGGGACTTATTTCTAGCATCACAAAAAATAATGAAGGCTCCATTACCTTAGTGGTTTGCCCCACAAGCGTAATCGATCATTGGCTAGATAAAATGGACAAATACATTCCCAATGTCACAAGCATTTGTTACCACGGTCCCTTAAGAAAAAATCATCTCACAAAAATTCAAAAAAATAAAAATACGAATTACGCTTTTGTAACAAGTTATGGAATTTTATTGAGAGATATTCAAATTATTATGCAATTTAAGTGGAATTTAGTTATTCTAGATGAAGCACATCTTGTTAAAAATCAAAGCACACGAACATACAAAGCAGCCTGCAAAATAAATAGCAATATGCGTTTATGCTTAACAGGAACACCACTTGAAAACGACTTAATGGAACTTAAAAATCTTTTTGATTATATTGCTCCTAGTTATTTAGGCTCAGATACCGAATTTAAAAAGAAATATATGATAAATGAGCAAAAATCTGATCCTATTGCAGACATAGAATTACACCGCCTCATTCATCCTTTCAAAATGCGCCGAAATAAACTCGAAGTTTTAACTGATTTACCTGATAAAGTTGAAGATATTAGATATTGTCATTTAAACACTTTACAAAAACAACTGTACAATGAGGCTATAAATCTTAAAGGTAAAAAACTTATTGACGATCTGCAAAACGATAAAAGCCCAATACCTTATATCCATATTTTTAGTTTAATAAGTTTATTAAAACAAATTTGTAACGATCCTGGAATTATTGATCCACAATACATTCATGTGGGAAGTGGCAAGCTTCAAGTATTTGATGAATTATTAAGCGAAGCTTTAGAAAGTAATCAAAAAGTCGTTGTTTTTTCACAATACGCTAAAATGGTTGCAAAATTATCTGAAAGATTAAATGCGAAAAACATTAAACATGTCACCTTAACGGGACAGTCTGTGCACAGAGGCCAAATCGTCCGTGAATTCCAAGAAGATGATAACGTGAAAGTGTTTATAGGCTCACTGCTCGCAGGAGGTACAGGAATCGACCTTACAGCAGGAAGCGTGGTCATCCATTTTGACAGATGGTGGAATGCGGCAAAAGAAAATCAAGCAACAGATCGTATTCACAGAATAGGGCAAGTGCGCAACGTGCAAGTCTACAAGCTAGTAACCAAAGGAACGCTAGAAGAGCGTATTGATGAAATTATAAGCCGTAAAAAAATGATCTTTGAAAGATTTGTTGAGGAAGACGAAGAAGTCTTTAAACACCTCTCACGTGATGATTTACTCCAACTACTAAAAGCACCAACAGATAATTCTGATTTGGGAATTCAAGAAGAAGAGAGCTTTGAGGTTTACAATATTTAATAACCAAATCTAAATTGAAATATTTTTTATAAAAAGACTTTAAATTTTCTCTAAGTTGAGTTAATGTAACGTAAATTTGTGCATCAATATGCTTTTAACTTAAAATTACTTTGTTTTAAAAAATAAAAATAAATAATCTTGGAATTGGAATAACCAATGATCAAAATTGCAAAAGTTATTGCTGCATTTACAATTTTAATTTATGAAATGCAAACGTGGTGTTCTGAAAATAATTATGATACATTTGAAGCGATTAGCACAAAAAATGAAGAAGTTAATTATATAGAAGAAAAATATAATGTCATAATTAAAAATAATTTAAATAATGGAAAAAATAATTTTGAATTAAGTTCTAACTGGTTAAGCGAAAAAATTTATTTTGATGATTTAATATCTTTAAAAAAATCAATAGTAAACAGTTATAATATAATTAATAAATATAATAATTCAGTGATTTTTAATATTTTAAGGGATAAAGATATTCCTTTAATTAATTCATATTCTCCTTTCTTTTTTGAAGAATCATTTCAAAAAAAAGAACACACAAATTTAGCAGAATTTTTCTCTAAAAATTTTACAAATAATAAATTAGCATTTTCTGCATATGAAATATCATTTTATCCTGGTTATCTTAATTTTTTAGAAATAAAACAAGATAATTTTAATAAAGAATATATAGATTTAAAAATAAAAATGAATGAAATTCTTCTAGATATTTTTATACAAGATTTATGCTTAAAAGAATCTTTAGTTAATTTATCAAATAAAAAAAGGATAATTCCATTTTATTTAATAAATTCAATTATATATAATTTAAATTTAAAATTAAGAATTATTAAAAAATTTGGTGAACTATCTATAAATTTTTCAGATAAAAATATTGAAATATTTCTATCTGATATGAGCCACGAAAGAAGAAGAATAAAACAAAAAGAAATATATATATCCAATTATTTAATTCAACTACCAGAAAATATAACCGATGTAATTAAAGACATTTCAAAAACAAAATCACGTGAATATTATATTGAAAATAATCATGATTTAATTAATAAAATAGAATACTTAAAAAAATTTATAATTGATCAAGAAAAAAATCTTAGCAAATTATATAACTCATATAACATAGAAAATGAAACTTATATTTATCAAATATATTTTAAAATTTTAGCATATACAAGCAAAAATAATACAGATTTAATGGAATATACCTTTAAAAATAAATTGTACTTTAATTTTAATAATAATAAATTTAATAATTCAATTGGAATAACAGAAGAATTATTGAAAACTGCTGATAATATCTCAAAATTTTTATCTGAAATTGAAAGCATGAATTTAAAGAAAGATGAAAAATACACTCTAGAAGACTGGATCCAATTTATTAATAATAATAAATCTAATGATAAAAATCATGATTATATTAAAAATATTGTGAATAACTATTATAATGAATTTCAATTTTCATATGGAATAAAATCAATAGGAGAAATTTTTTTAACAATTCAAGAACTATCGCTGCTGATTGGAAGCTCCTATGGTTTAAATGATTCTTCTGATCTTTTTAACAACTACAAAATCGATATTAATAAAAAAAATTATTTTGAAGATAAATATGATGACTATACTTTTTCTATTAATGACAATATCAAGAGAATAATTAATGGCAAATATGATACTAAAATTTCAGAAAATGACACATCATTAGATAAAATTTATTGTCGAATAGAATTGCTGAATAAACTATTTCAAAAAGAATCGGACGTATATGTATGGAAAAATATTTATTTCATATTAAATAAATATGAATTTATTAGTAGAGAAGAAATAATCAATAAAGTAAGAAATAATCTTTTAACTTTATCGCCATATCATATTTACTATTTAAAATATTTAAATAGTATTTTTCCAAATAAAAATGAAATTAGGGATAAAAATATCAAAATTTTAGAACAGATACAGCAACATCTAATATATCTTAAAAAAAATAATAATGAAAAAGATATGCTATTTTTCAGAAATATGATCCGACATTTAAATTTTATTACAAATCAAGAAAAACATGGTGAATTTTATTTAGAAAATTTGAGTAATTATGAAAAAATTTCATTTAAAGATTTATCAAATGAAATAGAAGCATTATTTAATTACTCTGATATTATTGAATTTAGTCAAGATATAGAGTTAAAAATTATTGAAAAAATATCAGTATTAAAGAATGAATCAAATGAAAAATCATTTCATGCAGCATTAAATTATATTACATTTGAAAATAACATTATCAATCACACGATATTTGATAATAAGATAAATTTAAATAATACATTTGAATATAAAAAACATTTATTCGTATTTAAATTTGTTAAAAACAAAAAAAATAAATTTCACATAATAACACCAGAAAACAAAAAAATTACTATTTTTTTTAATAGAGATCAGTTTATAAATGATATTGAAAATTATGAAAATATTTCAGTATCAAAAAAATTAGTAATTTCTGAAATTTTTAAATATATTTCTCAAAATATTCTAAATAATTCTAAAAAAGATTCTATAGATGAAATTAACGAAAGAAACAATATTTTAAAATTATTTAGAGAAATTTATTATAAACTAAATAGCCAAGAAAATAAAACTAAAGATATTCAAAGTTATTCAAAACAATTTGAATTAAATAAATTCCCAGAAACTATTGCAAATTCTAAAAATCCAAACTCCATTTTTAATCAAAAAAACAGCAATTCTCTAAATAAAGCTCTCTTAGGAAGTAGTACTGGATTTAATTTCCTCTTTCTAACCGGTAAAATTCAGAATATTGAACAAATGCTGGTTGAAGGAGATCATGCAGGCACTTCACACGATAGCTTAGAAATTGCTTTTACTAATAGTGATTTATTTATAGATAATATTAGAAGTAGAGATTTATTAAAATCATATCCTAAAATTATAAGAAAATTATCATCCGGTCAGATTGCTCTTAATTTAATGGCAGCGGGTTTAAATGTCTGGCAAGCAATAAATAACTTTAAAGAATCTTCAAAAGAAGCAGGAAAAAAGAAACGAGATTTACAAGTTGCTGGAGCTGTTCTATTAGCGGACTCACATATTACTCTTTATTCCGTTATATTAACACCATTTTCTCCACTTGCAGGAGTTATAGGAGGCTTTACCAGTTTTATGTTAATCTCAGGACATAGTATTTACTCTACTGTAAGAATGCATCAAGATTTAATTGAATTGGGAGTCGATGAAAAAACAACCTCCATCTTAGGTGCTTTTAGTCTTATGACCTTTGGCATGCAATTTGATCATAGTCACATTCCTGGTGTCTCTTATGCAAATGCCGTCTTAGCAATAGAAAGTAAAATAAAAAATCAAGTTAATGAGTATAATAAAAACACTAATAATGATTTTTATTTTACAAAAATCATTATTCCAAAAATAAGCTTTCATTATCCTTTTTCTGAAAGAAAAGTTACTATAAGTAACTGCAACTTATCGGGCTGTAGCAGTCATACCTCTGGAGGTGAATTATTAATAGATCAAACTCATCAATGCCAGAGTCATAATATTTATCCAGAAAATCTGAAAATGACTTCTTTGTATAATGAACTAAATGTCTATATGTATAAAAATCAGAATGCATTTAATATCAAGAAATATGAAAAAATTTCCGATAAAAATAATGATTATTACTGGATAAACTCTTATAAATATTATGACGACACTTTTTACTGTGATACAAGTTTATTTAAAGAATTTTCTTCAATGAAAACAATCGAATTAGATGATGAATTAGCTAAAGACGTCCCACTTAGTCAGCACTCGAATTTAATCTATGTTGGTATAAATGATCAATTCAAGCATGGTCAATCAATATCATATATTAAAGGAGATGAAAATTTTAAAAATTATTTTTCAATTAATAAGGGACAACATTTTTACCATTTAATTGGTGGAAATAATAATGACTACTTTGAAATAAATGACTTTTATATAAGTAATAATATTTTTATAAATCAAATTATAGGAAGAAAAGGAACAAATATAATTTCACTAAAAAATTTAAATATTGAATCAAATAAAATTCTTGATAATAATTTTATTTTTATCAAGCAAAATGAATTACAAATTGAAAAAGATAGCGCTATAATAAATAATAATAATTACAAAAAAATATATGAAAAATTAATAAATAATAATAATATTTTATCAAAAAATAATCTTCCAGAAACTCAAAACATTACTCATTTATTTGGATCTCAATACAATGATTTATTTATTGGTTCAATAGAAGATAATTTTATATATGGGAATAAAGGAAATGACAAAATATATGGCGGAGCCGGGAACGATATTTTAGCTGGCGGCGAAGGAGTTGATGAACTTATTGGAGGAATAGGTTCAGATACTTACATAATAAATAAAATAGATTTTTTAAATCAAAACGAAAATTATGACATTATAAATATTTATGAAAAAAATACTGAGTTACAACCATTTTATAACGACGATTTAGAAGTTCAAGATATTATTCTAACAGATATAAACAATTTAGGATTATTTCGTGAAAACAATGATTTATGGGTTATTACGAAATCTGATGAGATTTTAAATACTCAAAAAACACTAAAAAATAATTATATTAAAATTGCAAAAATAAAAAATTTATTTAATGATTATGAAAAAAGTAATCTAATTTTTCCCGAAATTTACTCTATTAAAGGATTTAAGTATATTTACGACCCCAACAATATTACATCAGATATATTTTGGTTAGATAATATTATCATAGCCTTTAACATAAAAATTAAGGAATAATAAATAATTTGAAGTATATTATAGTTTTAATTGCCATGACTTTGGAAAACTCTTTAGTAATGATTTATTTTCAATGATTTTCTCGATAATAATTTTTTCATCATCATTTATACTCATGAATTCTAATCCCATATAAGCTTCATTATGATTGTCAAAATGTCTTACTATTGCATGAATAGAATCAAGCAATAAATTAAATTTTTTTAGCAACTGTTGTTCTTCTATTTTTAATATAACTTTATCGCCAATTTTAAACTTATATTTATTAGCAACTACAATCAAACAACCAAGAACTGATAAATTTTTTATACGATTATTTGGCGCAACAAGTTTCCCGTTTTTATATATTGAAACAATAAATTCGACATTATGACGCAATGCTTTTCTTTTCTCATCAGCTTTTTGTCTCATGAAAAACTCACTTTTTATCAAAGTTTAAATATAAGCTCTTCTGAAAAATTCCCATATTTTGAAATACTACGTGCAGATTGAATAAGATAATGGAAACATATTTGTGTAGAAGGATACAACCCAATACAAGGATGCAAAGCAGAATCTGCCAAATACCAAAGAAATTCTGAGGTTATTTTTTTTTGCACTTCGGAATCTAGTGGATTTATAATAAGACCTGTTAGTTCAGACATACGTAAATAAGAAGATAACCAAGTAAAAAATGATTTTAGATAATGACTAAACATATTAATATCGAATAGAAATAAAACAGATTGAGCTCTTATTTCTTGAATATGAGGGAATAAATTGCCAAGATAAATTTGAACAAAATCTTCAATACTACGCGCATTAATAAGATCTAATGTTGGCAAATATCTTTTGACATCAACTTTTGGAGCATCAAAAATACTCAAGTGCTGTCCCACTAAAAACCAACGTGAAATAGGAAAATTACCTATTTCACCCATTGTCACCTGCATTAATAAAGATTCTTTTTCAAACGCAGAAAAGTGACCTTGAACAATACTGTCTGATAATTCATTTTCAAAAAATGCGGGGCTGGATCGAACGACTATACCTTTTCCTATATTTGGAACATGACTTGCAAAAGCGCCGATACCAAGAAAAGTTTCAGGCGAAAAACCCTGCGCAGCTCGTGAAACCACGAAACGCGCACAGGCTTCATTATTTTCCAGCAAATGAATTTCTCTCATTTAAAAATTTGCCTTATATGCAAATGTTAAAAATGCTTTTAATTCGTACGTACAGACTTAGCAATCGCGTCTAAAATTCCATTTACAAATGCTGCCGAATTTGAAGATCCATATTCTTGAGCAATAGCAGCAGCTTCTGAAATGATAACACCGACATCTGTATCTGTGCGTTCTAAAAGCTCAATCGTAGCGACTCTCAAAACAGCTAAATCAACCTTTGCAATACGTGATATTTTCCAATTTTTAGCTTTGCTTTCAATAAGAGCATCAATTGTTTTACTTTGATCAAATATAGCATTTAAAAGAGATCTTAAAAAATCTTTTTGTTGTTCCGCAACTTCAAACTGTCTCATAAACTGATCTAACGCTTGTCTTTGCATTACAAATTGTTGGTTGACATCCTGCTGGTATATAAACTGTACCGCACATCTTCGAATTTGTTTAAAATCTGCTGGTTTTAAAGCAGTTGTGCTTTCAATCATAAAAATGAGTTTCCTAATAGAGAAGATTTTAGCATGATCATTTCTAAAACAGTATCTGCAACATCTGCTCCCTTATTTCCTGCTTTACCGCCGGCTCTGTCAATCGCTTGCTCCATGGTATCGCAAGTCAAAATACCAAAACAAACAGGTACCGAACGTGAAAGCTGAACATTCATAAGGCCGGAAGATGTTGCTGAGCAAACATAATTATAATGATCTGTTGCTCCTTTGATAACTGCCCCTAAGGCCACAATACCGTGAACCTTTTTTTGATCAATTAAAAGTTGTGCGGCTAAAGGAGTTTCAAAGCTTCCGGAAACTTCAATTTCAATGATATTTTCTGCTTTCACGCCTCTTCGTAAAAGAAGATTGCGCGCGCCTGAGGCAAGCCTTGACGTGATGACTTCGTTAAACCTTGCTACAACAATACCAATTTTAGCTTCTGATGGTTTCATTACACACTCCCTAAAGTCAAAAAACCCTTAGCTCAACCGGAGAGTGTCTAACACAATTCAGATTTTAAACAAAGGAAAGTTTAATTTCCCAATAATAATCTTCCAACAATCAAGCGTTGTATTTGAGAAGTTCCCTCAAAAATTTGAAAAATTTTAGCATCTCTCATAAGCATTTCGACGGGATATTCTTTGTTATATCCATATCCCCCAAAAATTTGCACAGCATCGGTTGTGATTCTCATACAAGCGTCAGCTGCGAACATTTTTGCCAGTGAAGCAAAATAAGTATTCTTACGCCCTTCATCAACTTCAACGCCTGCCTTCCAAACAAGAAGCCGTGCTGCTTCAATATCTCGCGCCATTTCGGCAATCATAAAGCTAATGCCTTGATTTTCCGAAATAACTTTTCCAAATGCAGAGCGCTGCTTTGCGTAATCAATGGCACACATCATAGCTCTTTGGGAAAGCCCAACGCACTGAGCCGCAACCGCTGGACGAGTTCTGTCAAACGCCCCCATAGCAAGCTTAAATCCATCACCTTCTTTTCCAAGCAAGTATTTTTCAGGAATTTCAACATTATCAAATGTTACGCCGCGAGTATCACTGCACCGCTGCCCCATATTGTCTTCTTTTCTTCCAATTGTAACACCCGGCGTTTTTGCAGGAACAACAAAACCCGTCATCCCTTTATGACCTGCCGCGGGATCGGTTTTTGCTAATACAAAAAACCAATTTGCATAATTAGCATTGGTAATCCACATTTTTGAACCATTTATAACGTACTTGTCTTTTACTTTTTTAGCCGTTGTTTTAATTCCCGCCACATCACTGCCCGCTCCTGGTTCTGTGACACAATAAGAAGCCATAAGGCATTCGTCCACCATAGGAGCGAGAAACTCCTTCCAGACCAACTTATTTTCAGATAAAATGACGGGCACAGATGCCAAATCATTCGCTAGAGCGGCCGTACAAAATCCAGCTGAACCCATGGCAAGAGCTTCAGAAATGAGGCAGTGTCCAAATGTCTCAAGGCCAAGCCCGCCTACTTCTTCGGGCACAAAAGCATTTAGCATTCCTAATTCATGTGTTTTTTTTAATAAGTCCATTGGAAATTTCGCTGTTTCATCTAATTCTTTTGCTTTTGGCCAGACTTCTTTATTAGAAAAGTCTTTTGCCATTTCATATAATTGCTTCTGTGTTTCATTCAAGTCGAACATAGCCATAATCTATCTCCATATAAATTAACGAAACGGGAAATTCTCCATTCCTTAAAACTATGTGTAATTTAAAAAAGCTGCAATGGCTTAAGTTAAAATACAAGACAATTTGGCATGCGATGCAATAAAGGAATTCCTAAATTTGCTCTAAGCTAAGGGATCAGATAATTTAAAAAAAGAAAAGGGTATTCTAATAGAGAAAATCTTTTAAAATCAATTGGAGGTAAAATGTCAGGTAATACAAAATTTAGTTTTATGAAAAACATTTTTAATGGGCATATTCCAGAAAAATCCCTTCACCATTATCCTTTTTTTAATACAAATAGAGAAAATGATTATATGTTGATGGCAAATTCCATAAATGATTGGATGAAACAAAATGTAAATAGCCTGAAATTTGACCAGGAGAAAAAATTACCTCCAGAAATCATAGAAGGCATGAAAGAAATGGGATTGTTTGGATTAATTATTCCAGAAGCCTTTGGAGGAAGTGAATTTACTCAAACTCTTTATACACGCACATTAGAATTATTAAATAAACACGATGCATCTGTTACATTAACAGCAGGTGCGCATAGCTCTATTGGCCTAAAAGGTCTTTATCTTTATGGTAACGAAAAGCAAAAAGCAAAATATATGCCCAAACTGGCAACAGGAGAAACGGTAGCTTCCTTTGCTTTAACAGAACCCACAGCAGGTTCTGATGCCGCTGGAATAAAAACTCGTGCGGTAAAAAATGGTGATCATTATATTTTAAATGGCTCAAAATTATGGATTACCAATGGTGGATTTGCTGAGTTTTTTACCGTTTTTGCAAAAGAAGAAATTAACGGTGAAGACAAAATAACCGCATTTATTGTTACAAGAGATATGGGAGGAGTTTCTAATGGTCCAGAAGAACATAAATTAGGAATTAAAGCATCCTCAACCGTTGAAGTGTATTTTAAAGACGTTAAAGTACCAGCAGAAAATATTTTAGGAAAACCAGGTGACGGATTTAAAATTGCCATGGGAATTTTAAATCAAGGTCGCATGGGACTTGCTGGCGGTGCTTTAGGAGCCATGAAATCAGTTATGGATGAATGCATTGTTTATACAAAAAATCGTAAGGCATTTGGACATTCCATTTCCGATTTTGGATTGGTTCAATCCATGCTTGCTGATATGGCCATGAATATTTATGCATCGGAATCGGCCACTTATTTTGCAACAAATTTAGTAGACTCAGGTGACTCCGATTATAGTATTGAGGCTGCTATTTGTAAGGTATTTGTTACAGAAGCAGGCTGGAAAACAATAAATACAGCAATGCAAATTCATGGTGGCAATGGCTATATGGTTGAATATGGCATTGAACGAAAATTGAGAGATGGCCGTATTGGACTTATTTTTGAAGGAACAAATGAAATATTAAGATTATTTATTGCGATGACAGGACTTAAAGAAACAGCTTCACAATATCAACGACTCAACAAAGAATTACAAACTTTCCAAGGACCAAAAAACTTAGATTTCTTAAATAGCGCAATAGAAAAAATAGGATTTCTATCTGAATTTGCCTTTAGTGAAGTTAAAAAGAATGTCGTGGCAGAACAATTAGAAGGCTTTCACCCTGCTCTTGAAAAAGAATGTGAAAGATTGTCTGCAGCAACACAAGCACTTGCAACAACATCTTCAAAGTTAATTCGCTCTTATGGACATAAGCTAGTCGATGAACAGCTACAATTAGCTCGTCTTGCAGATATTGCTATAGATACCTATGTTATTGCTTCGGTTTTATCTCGAATTAATTCGGTTCTTGAAAAACATGGTGGTGTTGAAAAAAATCAAACAGAATTATCCATGGCAAAATTAATCATTCGTGATGCCAAAGCAAGAGTAAATCAAAGTCTTTATAATATTCGAGTCAATCACGATGATGTAATTAAAGATATTGCTCAAAAACTTGTTGAAAAAGAAAAATTCCCTTTTGCCATGGATACGGTAAAGTAAGTTACTTTACCGTACCTATAAATTTTAATCCAATAATACCAATTATGATTAAAAATAGACATAATATTCTTAAAAAATGGGCTGATTCTCCTAAAAATAGAATTCCATAAATAGCCACACCCACAGCTCCAATTCCCGTCCAAACAGCATAGGCTGTACCAATAGGTAAGTTTTTTAGAGCCATACTTAAAAATATAAAACTTAATACCATTGAGAAAAACATAATTAAAAGAGGAACTGGTTTAGAAATTCCATCCACATTTTTTAAATTAATAGCCCAAACAATTTCTAAAGCACCCGCTATTAACAAATACAACCAAGCCATCGAAAATTCCAATCATTTTTAATTTGTTAAATAAATTTTTTATTCATTTAACATAATTTTTAAATATTAATTACTTTTTTAAAGATCTTTTTGTTAAAATTTCCTGTAATTTATCAAAGATATTGTCACGTGTGAAAGGCTTCATAATATAATCTGTTGCTCCATGTAATAACATTTTTTGAATATCAAAAGCACCATTTTTAGAAGTCATCATAATAACAATAACTTTGGAATGATGCTTTTTGATTTCATCTAACGTTTCAATTCCATTCATAACAGGCATTTCCCAGTCTAAAAAGACGATATCAACATCAGGTTCCTCTTCAAGAATTTCCAATCCCATTTTTCCGTTATTGGCAGTCAAGAATTTAGTATCGGGATCATTTGAGAAACACTCTGCAACAAATGTTTGAATTGATTTAGAATCATCGATTAATAATATTTTTAAATCAGCCATTTTCTCTCTCATATTTAAATTAATTTTTTTTAAAATAAATCCATTTAAAGTTATAATAATTTCTCATAGAGCCTTGGACAAAATCCTTTATTTTTGTATCTGGTATAAATTCCATAAAGACAGCGTCATCATTTATATTTAAATTATTATGAAGCCATAAATCTGTTTTTGCAAACCCGGCTCGATAGGCGCTCAGTGCAGAAATAAGATTATACTTATATTTTTCAAGATTTTCTCTGAAATTACATACTTTATGGTAGATACTTTCTTTTTGAACTTTTTGAAATAGATAACCTTCTTGCCGAAAAATAGCATACATCATATCAGGATCTACGTTGCAATCAGAAATGGCTTCTATAACTTCGTCTTTGTGCAATTGAGGATAATATAAAAAATAAAGAAAATTATTATTTTCAGAATAACGATTTAAAGTATCTTTAATTTTAGAAACTAGCCGAATAGATTGCAAATAGTTTCCAGAAACATAATTTAGCCAAGTGATATTATTTCCAATAATTTCAGGACTTCCTCTTTTAGGCCAGGTTATATATTCTATTTCCCACTTTTTTGTAAGCCAATTTAATTCATCTTTTAGCATCATAATATCAATGCTATTATTAGATAAAATATACTTTTGGTAATCATCAATTCTAGAAATTTTATTTTCAATTCTAATTTTAGCAAAAAATAAGGAAGATGCTTTTAATGAATTAATCAATTTATTATTATAAGAAAAGCTTGGATAGCTCATCCAAGTATAAATTTCTTCTTCCCATGACCGAAAGGGAGTATGATCTAATAAAGAGGCTCTACCAGAAGGACTTTTAATCATTTGTCCAGATAATGCATCATACAATCCTAGAGGATTTTCAGCACCTGACATAAGATAATATTTTTTAGCCTCAATAAAATTACTTTGAGCCGTGTATGACCTTCCAATCCAATAATAATAAATCGATTTAAAAGCAGAATCATTTGTTTCACTCGCAAGTTTTAAAAATAATTCAATAGATTTATTAAATTCACCATTTAAAAAAAGTAACATTGCTTCTTTTTCATCACTTGTTTCATTGTTTTGTTCAAAATCATGATCATGATTTTGAACATTATTTTTAATTAAGTCATCTTCTTTTATTATTAAAGCAATATTCTTATATTTTAAATTTTTTTGATATGTCACATTTGTTTGAATACTTGAAAAAATACTCTTATTTAACCAACTCGGTCTTTCATGATTGATTATTGCAAATGTATCATCAGATAATAAAATATTATTATAACCTAGCGGCGAAAACAGATAAGGATCTTCTTTGGCAAGCTCTTTCCAACCAACGCTATCGCATAAATATTTGCATTGTCTATTTTGAAAACTTATAAAATCTAGCTTTTTTAAAATGGAATCTTTTTCAGAATTGTCGTTAATGGAAAGAACCATTGAAACAGAATGAGCTTTAAATGCATATTTGTATATTGATGCCGTTAACCCCTCAGTATTCAGTATTTTTTCTGATATTTTTTTTGCGTTATCAAATTTATTTTCTTTAAGCTTTTGGTAAGCATTTAAAACCAAATAAATGGAATCTAAATATGCAAAGTCTTCCTTAGGTACCTTATTAAGATACAATTCTTGAATTTCGTTTTTTACAAGAATTTCTTTTTCATTGTCTGATAGGTTTGAAGTATTTATTGATGTGCATGATGAAAGAGAAGCTGCAATAAAAAAAGCAACAGCTTCCTTAAGAAAAGGCAACTTCTTAAATAAAATATTGAGACTCAATTGAATTAAGCCCTCTGTGCTCCTAACTTATTGCCCAGTATGTCATCAACCATTTTTTCAACTTCACTGGCAAAAGGCTTGTGCATCATTGCAATTTTGCGCCTGACTTCACATATATTCACAGTACCATTATCATCTTTAAGTTCAATGGAAATTTCACTTGTCCCCATTTTTTCTATTTTGATAATAAGTTCATTCTTATTCCATGAAGTTTTTACATAATCTTTTTTAATTTCTTGTGCTATAAGATTACTCAATCTCGATTTAACAGAATTAATATCTTCTTCAATAACGTAACTCATTGTCATACGCTATCCTTTTCATTTAAGAGTAAATTAATAAAAATGATTTTATATTTAAATCAATTTTATAAACGTGAATGGAACCTTAACAGAGTTAAGTTTTAAAAACCAGCTTTCTGCAGTTTCTCAAAGATCTCACGATTCTCATCAGTAATTTCATCAGAAGTTGGAACCTTAACGGAAAGTATTGCGTATAAATCACCTCTTTCAGAGGTTCCCATAATAGAAAATCCCAGACCTCTCATGCGTACTTTAATTCCATTTTGCATTCCTGAACGTATTTTAATTTGTTTTATTCCTTGAGGCGTATTGACATCGAGCGTTCCACCTAAACAAAGTAAAGAAAATGAAGTTTTCGTCTCAACTTCAATATCATTTTCTTTACGAACAAATTCGGGGTGAGGCATCACTTTTACATTTAAGTAAAGATCCCCTTTACGGCCATCGGGAGCCGTACGTCCGTGCTCGCGTACTCTTAACTTTTTACCCGTTTCAATTCCTGCAGGTACTTTTATCCTTGTTGAAATGCTTTCGCCATTACTCAAGGAGAAACTCACATATCTTTCAGCTCCGTTGTAAGCATCCATAAATCCAATTTCAAGATCGTGCTCAATATCAAAACGAGAATAATCCTCAGGTTCAGATCGAAAGCCACCTCGGCGCGCACTTGACCGTTGCTGCTGCTGTGAAGTCCTTCCACCGCCAAAGCCACTAAAACGCCCGCCTCCATTGAAACCACCAAACCCAGAAAACCCCATTTCTCTAAAAATACTATCAAAATCCATGTTTTTAAAAATATCTTCTTGGAATCCAGCGCCTTGCTGCTGTGTAAAGCGCGCATCTCCTAACATATCGTATTGACGTTTTTTTTCTGGATCTGACAAGACAGCATAAGCTTCAGACATTTCTTTAAATTTATCTTCCGCCGATTTATTGCCCGGATTTCGGTCAGGATGATACTGCATAGCCATCTTACGATAAGCTTTTTTAATCTCATCAGAAGTTGCATTTTTATTTACACCTAAAATATCGTAATACTTCATTTGGTTCTCCAATTCCTAATCAAGAACATTTGAATGAACTTGATTTTATAAAAATTTAATGCCCAAATGATTGATGGCAAGGGGTTTGCCTTAAGACTTTTTAACTAATTGTTCTATATGAGCAAATTCATGTTCTAAAACAACCTCTAACAGCTCTTCGTCCTCAAATCCAAAAAACTCAAACCAATTAATCCCAACAAGTTCCGGGGTAGGAGTGACTTTTTCCTCCCCCTCGTCACTTTCATAGTATTCATAAGCTTTCTGCACAATTCCGTCACCAAGCATTTCAAAATAATGATATCCATCACCATTTAAAAACTGTCCATCCCGAGAATCTCCATTCCAAAATTCTCTGCAATACCAAACTTCATCGGGCTTTCTTTTCATTCTGACGGGAAAATTACTAACATTTTCCATAATTTAAAAACATCCTTCTAATTATTGGGACTTTTCATATAAATTTTCACTTGAAACGCCCTTCCTGGGAAGTGACTTTAACAATTTTTCAACGTGAATCAATCGTTCTACCCTCGGTTTAATTCGGGCTTCTCCTGAGGGAAATAAAACAGTATGATAAAAATGTTGCTGCGCCAGCAATTTTTCTCCAGTTTTTCGAATATCAAGGAGTAAAGGCAGTAGCGCTTTAGCTTGCTCATGTGAATTATTTTCAGTTTTTAATGCTTCCAAAATATCTTTCATAATCATTTCAGATAGTTTTTCAAAGTTTCTAACTTTATTCAATCGTCTATTAAAAATAATGATGCGAATCTTTTTTTTATTTTTATGAAAACTTTTCTTAAAAGAATTGAAAAAATATAGAATTAAAATAATGGTAGGGATTGTTAGGGATAAAATATACAAAGCTTTTAATTTCAAATCCATGAATTATCCCGCAATAATATTTTGAAGCATTCCTAAAAAAATTATCGGTAATAAATATTAAAAAAAAATTGTCATGAAAATGGCTATTTAAGGACGCGGGCCTACAAATTCAGATGACATCATAAAGTCATTGACAGATAAGTAAGCGATATTTAGTTCTTCAGAGTTTTCCAATTTATTGACATTAAAATGATTTGCGTTTTCAGGATTATTTGCGTTAATTTCTTCCTGAAAAGCATCAATTTCTTCCTGTGGAACAGCAAAATTAGCAGGAATAGGATAGTGTTCTTTAGCGAAGGATTCTTCATTGATATCAATGGTTGCGGATTCCATTAATGCCCGCATTTCTTCTTTTTCTTCTTCAAAATTTATACTTCTTTGAACATCTGTTTTGACATCCTGCCATGAGACTTGCACCTCTTTTGCCATTTTTTTCGCTTGATTTAAGCCTTTAATCATTTTTTTCATATTATCCGGTAGCTTATCATTTCCAAAAAGAATAAGCGCAATGAGTGCTATAAGAAGTATTTCGCCGCCACTGAATCCAAACAACTTTCTCTCTCCAAAAACAATCTAAATTCATTGAAAAATAACAGACTCTTAGGCATTATCAATTGCACAAAGCGAATGCAAGCGCCAAAAAGGTCTTCTTATTGCCATCCCGGCATAGAATAGGGATTTCCAAGTTCTTTATCAAAATTGGAAATTTTAGAGCTGGGTTTAAGCCTTTTACTCTTACCCTTTTTTTTCGCTAGGGGGGAAATCACTTGGACATGCCAAGTATCTTCTCCCGAACTTCCCAATAATAGCATGCTTAATTTCGTAGAACCAACTTTATTTCCTTTGAGACATATTTTATTGGTAATAAAGTCTTTTTCAACTTTTAATATTTGGCTATTATAAGAAGAAATTTCAAGAATTTTTTTATGAGGAAGGGTTTTACATTTATTTAAAATCACATGTATTGTTTTATTTTCATAATTTGGGAAGTGACTAGCAAAAATATTCCTACTTGAGAATACCACAACTAAAATTATAAATAAATTATAAGTTTTCAATGTATGTCCAATCTTTACAATTTTCAAGTTGACGCAAAGAAACGGCATCATTTTCACTTGCTAATAAAGTAATCATACGAATTGACTTTATTTTCGCATATTGCTCTATTTTAGATACTTTATATTTTTGCTCAGATTTTAATACTATGAATTCATTATGAAGCTTTTTAAGATAAAAAACTCCAAAAAAGCACATTTTATTATCGAATATTTTTTGAATCAAATAATATTTTTTTCCAACTTTAATTTCATCATTTAACTTGAAATATTGCCAAGCATGATTTGGCAAAAAATAATCATTTTGAACCCATTTTGATTGACGATGCACATTTTCAATATTTTTATTTGAACCAAAAGAAAACGTTGTTTTTTTCTCCTGAAATAAAGATAAATTTTTAATTAATTTAAATAAAGAGGTTAATATTAAAAATGACACAAAAAATATTATAATATAACTTAATATCTTCTTCATTAATACATTCCAAAAAAATAAAAAATAGCTCCGGAAGCAATCAAGAACGAGTTTAGCATGAAAAAAAATGGAGTCTTTTCTTAATCAAAAAGACTCCATCTGCAAACTATAAATGATCAAAAACTGGTATCCGATTTTAAAAGATTATTTTTTCCTGAGATAAGTACGACTTGGCATAGGTCTTTTTTTCACATTTGCCACTGTTCCTAGCTCTGACTTAAAAGAATTTGTTAAAACATTTGTCACACTTTCATGTTTTCCTATGGCTCTCAAATCATGATTTGCAATATTATTGGCAAATCGGTTCATACCAGAAAGTGGGATTAAAGGTGGCTTATGATGCTGGTTAGAGTCCGAAAATACTGTTTCTAAAAGCAGTTTACCTCTATTCATGGAGGCTTCTACTTTGTCCTTAAATTTGGCTTTTTCCTGCTCATCACTTAACTGCGCGTAAAGATGGCAAATTTCCGTATGCAATTGAATCCATTCGTAAATCTGTCTTAGATTTTCTACTTTTTCAAAATCCATGCCTTCTATGAAGTTGTTTTCAAAGACTTTTCCTTGCATTTTGCCACCTCCTTTCTTAAACATATATTAAGGATGTGAATCCTTTCGCACCGTTAAAAATAAAATTAAATATTTCAAACACTTAGAGTTACAACAACCTGACACGAGATACATTATCCATAGAAACTCTTTATATAGTTATTATAGCACAAAATTCTAAAAATGGTGAATAATTTTTTAAAAAATGATCCCCTAATAGGGGCGTCATCACATATTTTTATTGGTGAGAAAGTTTTCACTTTTCTTAGATAATACAATGGCACGTATTTGTTTTGCACTCAATCTCGCAAATAATATGCCCATTAGGGATATAGCCAAAAGATTGACAGCGGTCTGAAGCAATTGAGCAGAAACTGCGTTTTGAGAAGAAATTTCAAATAGAGAAAAGACAATGGCAGCAATGATTTGCATTCCCCCCATACCAGCAAGCCCAATAGGAAGAATAGAAGCTATTGATAGTATAGACATTGTCGCTAAAATTGCTTCAAAGGGGACGCGACCTGAAATTGCCATTCCTGAAAAAAACATCCCTGAACTCGCCAAAAGCAAACAAATGATACTAAAAAAAACAGGCTTCCAAAAATAGGATATTTTGCGACTCCCTAAAGCAAGAGCATCCAATAATGAATTGGTTTCAACAAAGAGTTTTCTAATCAACTTATTTAAAAAGCTATTTCTTAAATAAGATAATACAATACGTTCTATTCTTGTGAACAATTTCCTAAAAAATTGCCGTCCTGAGAAAAGAGGTAAAGCAAGCAGAAATATGAAAAATAAAAAGGTAACTATAAAAAAAGCTATTAAATTACTTGATGCTATACTTCCTTGTTCCGTTTTTAAATAGATTAGTGCTGTCATAATCAATCCAAAAATAAGCATCACTAAAAGACCAATTAACCTGTCCATAATAGATACCGCGGCAAGCTTTGAACGTATTGCTAATTCCTCTAAATTTTCTTTCACCTCTGACTTTTCAATTTGATTGGCTTTAAAATTATAATCTTTATCAGCACCAAGCATTAATCCAATTCGTAACACTTCAATAAAGGCCATAGAACCTGGGAGCCATTGACCAATGCCATTGCTTACAAAAGTAGCTGCAACAACATTTTGAAAATCAACTTTAATTTTAAAAATCTTCAATAAACTAAAGTAACGAAAAGTCATAAATAAACAATTTAAAATCTGAATAAAAGCGACTAATAAAATTAATTTTTTATGGCTTTCAAAAGCTTTTAATAAATTTTTGACATCGATTATATTATTAGAATACATGAAATGAATGGCGAAAACAGAAATTATAAATAAAATTATTATTTTTATTAATGTTTTCATTCCACTTTTTCCTCTTCTGAGTTTTTTTCATTTTCAGCAATCAAATCGAATTGTCGCATTTTTCTATACAGATGGCTTCTTTCCATACCCATGGCATCAGCGGTTTTTGAAACATTACCATCAAAAGATTCCAGTTTTTTTAGAATAAATACTTTCTCAAAACGAGCTCTTGCTTCTCTAAAATCTAGAGGTAGAAATAAACTTTCAAATTCTTCATTTTTTTCTTGACGAGTTGTGTTGATAGGTGAAGGCAAATGGCTAGGTTCAATAACATCAGACTTAACCATTATAGACAATCGCTCCATAATATTTTTTAATTCTCTCACATTACCTGGCCATGAATATGATTTTAATATATTAATAGAACTTTGAGAAAGTGATTTATTTTTTATGCTGTTTTCAGCAGAAAATAAGGACAAATAATGCGATGAAATAAGCTCTATATCTTCTTTTCTTTGCCTTAATGGAGGTAAAATAATGGGAATAACATTTATTCTATAATATAAATCTTCCCTAAAATTTCCTTTTTTAATTTCTTCTTCAAGATTTTTATTTGTTGCTGCAATAATTCTTGCATCAACAGAAATTGTTTCGTCAGAACCAATACGCTCTATTTTTTGCTCTTGCAGAGCGCGCAATAATTTACTTTGCGTCTTTAAACTCATATCGCCTATTTCATCAAGAAATAACGTCCCATTATGAGCAAGTTCAAACTTCCCTCTTTTAGCAGAATGGGCGCCCGTAAAGGCTCCTTTTTCATGGCCAAAAAGCTCGCTTTCAATAAGCTCATCGGGAATAGCAGCGCAGTTTATAGCGACAAATGGTTTTGTAGAACGATTCGATTTTTCATGTATTAATCGTGCGACATTTTCTTTTCCAGTACCGTTCTCTCCCGTAATTAATATTGTCGTATTTTTTTTTGCAATCATTTCAACAGTAGCTACAATTTCCCTTAATTCTTGCGAATTTCCAAGAAGAGTATACTTTTTTTCAACCCTGTTTTTTAAATTTTGATTCTCAAATTTAAGATCTTTTAAATGCAAAATATTTTGAACATTTAACAGTACTTTTTCAAGACTTAAAGGCTTTTCTATGAAATCAGTGGCTCCCAAACGCGTACATTTCACAGCAGTTTCAATATTTGCATGACCGCTCATCATAATAATATAGATGTCAGGATTAACGGCTCTCAGCTTTTCTAAAGTTTCCGTTCCATCGGAGTCAGGAAGCCAGACATCTAAAAAACAAACATCGGGCCACTCTCTTTTTGCCAATTTAAGTCCGGCTTCTGCAGAATTTGCCGTGATAACTTTGTAACCTTCATCACTCAAAATACCAGATAATGTAGAACAAATATCTTTTTCATCATCAATTACTAGTATTTTTCCTGGAATATTTGTTGTATTCAAATTAAATTAACCCCATTGCTCCTCGGTTTCACAGCAGGAATTTCAACGATAAAGACTGTACCTTTTGGATGATTTTCTTCAACATATATTTTACCAAAATGCTCATCTACAATTTGCTTCGCAATGACCAACCCCAAACCCGTGCCCGTTTTTTTTGTGCTGAAATATGGTTCAAATAATCTTTGCTTCACTTCTGGAGATAATCCCTCTCCAAAATCTCTTACCATAATTCTCACAGAATCATCCCCAGATTGAAATTTTAACGAAACAATCACGGAATATCCATTTCCCTGGGACACAGTAACTGCATTTGAAATCAAATTAACCAACAATCTTACAATTTGGTCTCTATCAAAATTACATTTAATGATCGGCAAAGTTTCTAACCTCTCCTCATTCTCTACAATTATAACTTGATTATCAATTTTTAATTCAAAAACCATAGGTACATTTTCAGAATTTCCGACAAATCCTTGCAAGGACATATAAACATATTCCGCAATGTTACCTTCTTGCAAATACGACTGAGGCATTCTCGAAAATTTAATAAATTCATCGACAAGAATTTTTATACTTTCTGTACTTTGTAAAATTATTTGTAAAGACTCTTTAAAAATAGAGTGATCGATTCCTTCAAAATGATTTGAAAATCTTCTTTCAATACGCTGAGCGCCGAGCTTAATGGGTGTTAACGGATTTTTAATTTCGTGAGCAACTCTTCTTGCCACATCACGCCAAGCAGCCATTCTTTGCACTTTAGCAAGCTCTGTAATGTCATTAATAAATATAATTTTCACAACTTGACCACGAGGTGAAAGTAACATGCTTACGGCAATTTGCAATTGATAATCAAAATCACTAATTTTACCGGCCCATTCCAATTCAATTCTTTTTTTAGGAGATTCCGATATTTCAATTAAAGGAGGCTCAAAAGCTGTGTGAAATATTTTTGGATCTATAATGTGAGAAATATGCCTACCAATAGCATCATATTCATTAATTTGAAATAAATTCTCAGCACGGTGATTCCAGGATTCAATTACTAAATTTTGATCGAGAGCAATAACAGCCGCATTTACATTTCTTAGCAAAACCTCATTATATTCCGATTTAATTAATAAATCGTCCGCTTTTCTTTTGATTTCATTTGAGTAGATATCAACTCTTTCTTTTTCTAGTTTTAAGTCAGATACCATCGAACGAAAGCTTAATGCCAGTTTCCCCATTTCATCATCAGAAACAATATCATCAATTTTCACAGAGTAATTTCCATGAGCCACGCTTTCCGTTGCATTTGATAAGATTTGCATAGGAACTGTTATTTCTCGCGCAATTGTAAAACCTAACCATGTTGCCGAAAAGACAATAAGTAGCGTAATAACACCTAACATAACATAGTAGGAAAGTTTTAATATTTTTGAAGCGCTTTGCGATTCAGGATATTCTGATTTTAGCATCAGCCATTGCGGATGAAGCATTTTAGGAGATATTATCCCAAAAACATAAGTTGAATTTGACCTGATTAATATCATTCGTTCTTTACCAAATTCAAACCAATTTGGTTTTTCTTTAATTTGTAAATAATTTTTTTCTATTGCTTCTGTAATTAATATTTCATTTTTTTCCTCTTTTTTAGAAATATATATTAATTTATCTTTTCTTTTATCTTTTACAAAATCAAAATTTAAAAAATTTTCTTTGACTGGATTTTGATTTGAAAATAGTGAAGCTATTTGTGTCTGATACATAGCTTCACTATTTAGTGTTTCTTCAGTTGCTTCCACAAAATTAGAAGGTAACCATTTTTCAAAATTTGTATTTACGAACTTTGTTGAAACATATAAAAGAACAACAGTAGGTAATAATGAAAAAAATAAAAATGCAGTCACTAGTTTTGTATTTAATTTACTCCCAAAGGCACCTTGTGAATTATCGACAATTAACTTAACACCGCTGCGAAAAGTTAAAAATACAAATAATAAAAGCAAAATGACATTGATATTCACTGCTGAAAAAAATAAAAAAACAGAACTGCCAAAAAATTTATTACTAAAAGCAGCACCATCACTTACAATATGGTTTTCAATCCACGTTCCTGCAATTGCGATAATAATTGCAAAAAATACCCAAACGAAAAGAATATAAAGCCTTGAACGATATTTCATATGCCTAGAAAGCTCCCTTTTAAATTCTGACGCATGGGTAGCAGAACCCCTTTAAATACTATATAGGAAGAAATTGGGGGAAAATAGACATTATTTCAATATTTTTCAAATTAAATATGGTGCTTATATGATTATTGAAACAGAAGAGGATCTGAATAAACTTTTAAAAATAGGAGGAATAGTTGCAGATACTTTGGTTTATATGAAACAAAAAGCAGAACCAGGTATGACGACGTTAGAACTAGATGAGCTGGGCAACCAATTTTTAAATCGCTTTGGTGCACGTTCCGCTCCTAAATTAACTTACAATTTTCCTGGATATACATGCATTTCTATCAATCATCATATTGCCCATGGTATCCCCTCCCAAACAAAAATGCAAAAGGGAGACATTATTAATATTGATGTTTCTGCAGAACTTGATAGTTATTTTGCTGATACCGGTGGAACATTTACCTTAGCTGAGGTCAATCCGCATTATGAAAGACTCTGCCAAGCCACCATTGAGGCTATGTACGCTGGGATTAAAGCGGCAAAAAGTGATGAAAAAATTTCTTCCATTGGCAGAGCAATCCAAAAAACAGCTAAAAAATATAATTATACTATTATTGAAAATTTAGGGAGCCATGGTGTAGGAAAATCCCTACATGAAGAACCCACATTTATCGCCTCCGTTTTTGAAGAAAAAGAAAAACGAACATTAAAAAAAGGAACCGTTATCACAGTGGAACCTTTTATTTCAAATGGAAGTCACTTTGCCAAAGAAAGTAAAGATGGGTGGACATTATATATTAGCAAAAATCATCGTGCCGCACAATTTGAGCATTCTATTGTCGTAACAGACAATGAACCGCTTATTTTAACCAAGCCCACTGGAAATAGCTTTTTTTAATATTGCATAAAATAAAAAGTAAATATAATTTATTCAGTGCATTCCTGATTATTAATGGACTGCATATTTCAACTTTTTTATTACAGAATATAAGGATGTATTCATGAATAAGCAAGAAGACTCACTCCAACTGATTAAATTATATTATGCAAATTTTAATAATAAAAAATATAAAGAAATGGTAGATCTCCTGAGCGAAAAGATTATTCATGACATCAATAATGGCTCAATTGAAATTGGCAAAGAAACATTTTTAGAATTCATGTATAATATGGATCAATATTATGATGAAAAAATAGATAATTTATCTATTCAGGTTTCTGAAGATGGATCTCGAGTGTCTTCTGAATTTTTTGTGTCGGGCATTTATAAAAAAACTGCACCAAGACTACCTCCTGCAAGCGAACAACAGTATTTATTGAGTGTAGGTTGTTTTTTTGAAATTCATAATGGAAAAATAACGCGCGTTTCAAATTATTACAATGTTAAAGAATGGCTGCAACAAATTATGCCGCTTAAAAATAATATTATGATAAAGCCTCTTTACAAAGAGGATATTAAAAGTCACATCGATGAAATGGCAAAATTACGTATAGAAGTATTTAAAGAATATCCTTATTTTTACGATGGCAGTTTGAGTTATGAAAAAGAATACTTAAGCAATTATTTAAAGAGCCCCAATGCCACTGTTATTGCCGCCTTTAAAGAAAATGAAATGATTGGCGCAGCTACGGCCATTTTATTAAGTGATTCCTACGAAGAAGCAAAAGCTCCTTTTTTAAAAAGAGGTTATAATTTAAATAATATTATGTATTTTGGTGACAGTGTGATCATACCACAATTTCGAGGATTAGGAACAGGCCACCGCTTTTTTATGCACCGTGAGTTATTCGCACTATCTTTCAAAAATGTGAATCTAATTACATTTTTCCATGTTGATAGAAATAAGAATCCAAAGTATTTAAATCAAAAGCCAACAAATTATTTTGATATTGAATCACTTTGGCTGAGTCATAGATATGCACCAGCCGAAGGTATTGTCACCACATTTTCCTGGAAAGAATTTGATGAAGCCACAGAATCTCAAAAAGCAATGCAATTTTGGACTAAAAAATTAAAAAGATTTTAATTTTGCACTTTAAAAAAGGATATCGTTCCAAATGAAAATTGCGGCAGCACAATATATTGTAGAAAAAATACAAACTCTTTCTCAATGGAAAAACAAACAAATTCAATTGTTTGATGAATTGACAAAAGAAACACCACTTCTTGCTCTTTTACCAGAATATGGTTCTATGGAATTGGTATTTACGCAAGAAAATTATTTGTCCCTTTCTCTGCATCAACAAATATTAAATATGCAAGAATGGAAAAGTGAATTTTTAAGTTTTTTTGAACGCCTTTCATTCGAAAAAAACATAAATATTGTAACACCCAGCTTCCCTATTATAGAAGAAAATGAACTGTATAATAGAACTTGGTTTATTTCTCCTAAAAAAGGAATGCTCGCTTATCAAGATAAATTAACCCCAACACCCTATGAAAGAAATACCATTGGTTTAAAAAACAAAAAAAAGCAAATGGAAATTTTTCAAGTTCAACAAGCAAATATAGGTATTCAAGTCTGTTACGATTCCGAATTTCCACAACTCATTCAACATTATGCACAAGCTAAATGTATGAATCTGTTACTTGTTCCCTCTTGCACCGATGGACTGAGAGGAATGACGCGCGTTCAGAATGGAGCGCAAGCACGTGCTTTAGAAAACCAAATGTTTGTTTTAGTGTCCTCAATCACCTGCCACGTGACAGGTTGTGAACTTATTGAAAACAGTCAAGGTTACTCCGCATGTTACGCCCCGCCCGATACGGGATTTCCTGAAAATGGTATTTTAGCACGATGCCAAATAGATGAGAGTTGTTGGATCATAGCAGACCTGGACTTTAATCAACTTGATAATGTAAGAAGTGAAGGTGAAGTAAGAAATTATCTAGATTCAAAATCATTTTATAATGAAAAACTTTTATAATTTAAAAACTATTACTTGACCCAAGGGGGATCTTTGCCCCTAACACCCTTAATCCAATGCATTTTTGGAAAATGATTTTTATCGAAAGAAGTGGCAAGATAAATTTCTGTAAATCCTAAATCAAATATTTTTTTTGAGACTTCTTCACCTTTAATTTCATTTGCGAGACAAGAATCGATATAAATAGGAGTCTCAAAATCATATTTATCTATTTCATTTAAAAATATATTTGGATTTTGATAGCAAACTATTTTTCTTTCCTTTGCAGATAAATTCCAAATAGAATGTACATAAAGTTCATCATCTATTAATATGGCATGAGGCTTTTCTTTTTCTACAATAATTTTAATAGGAACATAATAAGATAAGTTTTTAGGAATCATTTTAATTCCTAGTTTTTCACATTTATCACGAAAACCTTCTTCCTCAAATCGACTGGTTACTAAAATAGCGTCTTCTAAAATATTTAATTTATTTATGAGATCAATTCCATTGTATTTATGATTGATAAATTCATAATCGCATAAATATAAAATATTTTTTAAATCACCTTCCTTTTCTGTTGTATGCCATTTTATAACTTCAGTTGGATTTGTAAAATGAATGATTTTAATATGATATTCTTTTTTTAAAATATTTTGAAAACGCTCATTCCAAATATTATGTATGGAGGCATCATCATCAATAATCACAACTGTAGACTTTAAATAAATATTTAATGTGGAAATAAACCATTGGGGTTCAGAAGCTTTGGGCAGCGTAATTAAAATTTTTGTTCCCACATTCACTTCCGATGAAATTTCAAATTGCCCTCCCCAACGCTCCGATACGGTTTTCGCATGAAATAAACCCAAACCACTACCACCTTCTTTGGAAAAGGTCGCCCCTCTTTGAGTCAGCAGAGGAAGAACATCGGGAGGAATACCACGCCCATTATCTGTGATGCTAAAAATAACTTTATCATAGGAAAGTTGAAGATCTAAAGTAATTTTTCCTTTTTCATTTAAAGCCTCCACCGCATTATTTATTAAATTGGAAATAACACGTTTAAATTCCTTAGGCTGAATATTGGCAAATAAACCATAGGAACTGGAACTAAAATTTTCGAGAATTTCTACACCAAGAAAATCGCGATACTGCATTCTTTTTTCAGAAACCAGGGCGTTTATAAGACAAGTTAACAACTGCACAGAATACGGCTCCAAGGCTTCATCAATAATCGTCTCATCCGCATTATTATTAATTTCTTGATGCTTCAATATCAGACTATTTGCAATGTCTTGCATGCGTTGTATGGCATTACGAACCCATATTCTATTTTCTTCTGGAAGCTCTGAGGCATTTGCCGCAAAAGCATTTAATGCGACCAATGGAGATTTGATGTCGTGTGCCACTTGAGCCAGTTTTACAATTTCATCTTGTTTTTTAATTTTCTCATTTTGCCTAATTTCATTTTTAAGTTCATCTATTTTTTCAACAATTTCTTTTACTTCCTCTAATATGAAATTGTCATTTTTTGAACCCATTTTGACATAATCAAAAAGTTTTTTTAAGGGGAAATATAAATATTTATTAATAAATTTAATATTAAAATAAAAGTTCAAACCACTAATTATCATCATCAAAAATAATGAAGCTAAAATAAAAACTAGCATTTGACTATAGTCATTAATATGTAGAGTAAATGGAATTTTAAAATTCTTCGTACCTATTATTTCAAAATTATTAATAAACTGATGATCTTTTATTTGAAAAGCAGAACAGTCAGTACATATTGAGGCAGAAGGTTCTATCTCCTTAATTTTTTTTAGCACCAATTCGTGATCTAAATAAACATGAATTTTTGCCACACAACGGCCTATGTTTGCATTTAAACTATTATTAATATAGCATAAATTTAAAAGTATTTCAGAGCCTGTTGTTCTCCCTACTGAAATTATTCTTTCAAATGAAGGATCATAAATTTGGTAGCCGATAATTTCTTCTCGAACATAATGCCCCATGTTTTTTAACAGATCATTTTCTAATTCTTGCCGGGAAATGGTTCCTGAATATAAATAATCTATAAAAGGAGGAGAATTTGAAAGCAATAATAATCTTTGAAACAGGTCTTGTAAATAAATTTTAAAAACCTGTTCTTTTTTTTCAGAAATGAGTTTTAAATTTTGATTGCGAAGTTGAAATGTGCCAATTAGAGAAATAATTATAATTAAGAATGAAATTGAAAATATAGAGATGAACGTTATGATATTTAAATTTTTTTTAATCTTATTTAAATTTACATTTTCATCATAACTTTTTCTAAATATCATATTACTCTCAAATTATGCACCAAAATTATAGCTTATTATTCATTTCAATTTTGGCGCTTTCCCAAAGTTTGATATAATTTTTATACTCTTCTTTATTTGGCGCCTTTAACCAAATAAATTTTTTATGATTATCAATAAAGTTCACATATGCTGCACTAAATTCCTTATTTTTAAAGGACTCTGTTGACCCGAAAGGTGAAAAATAATGGGATCTATTTAAAATAGGATTTAAAAATTCCTGACTCGCTAAATTTTTAGCTACACATTCGGTTTCTTTGCTTTTATCTAATGTGGCAATAAAATCGGCAGAAATATAGGCCGGACTCGGAATGGAAACAAATTTTAAATGAGGATGTTTATTGACAGAGCGAACAGCATCACCAATCCACATATATGCGAAGGCAAATTTTTCTTCTTTTGTAATTTTGTCGACATCATTGGTAATAATATAATATTTATCTTTAATTAAATTTTTAAATTCCGCAAAGTCTTTACTTACATTTGACGAAGATTTATCCTTATTCACCAAATGCAAAGATTCCATAGGATCGTCAAGTAATGAAATTTTCTTATTTTTTGCTTTACTAAATATTGAAGGAATATTTTCATCTTCAGAAATTTGAATTTGGCTAGGATCGTACAAAAAACCAGTTATGCCCATAGAAAAAATACCAATATTTTTTGATAAATTTTGCTGTTTAAAAAGTGCTAGCACATTAGGATGATAATTTTTAGTCACATCTTCAAAATTTAAACCCTGGGACGAAATTTCATCTGCTACCATATTATAAACCTCCGCAGGAAATATGAGAACAGAATAATGCTGTTTTTTTGTACGGCGCAGGAAATCATCTGCAGAGTAATATTCGTCCATAGAAACTTGCGTGTTGCATTTTTTTTCTAAGTTTGAAATTGTCTGCTTATCTATAAATTCCCACCACGCTATCATGTTCACAGAAGAATAAGCATTTGTAAAAAAAAGTAAGTTTGGTATAAATAGCAATAACATTTTTATTTTCATAAAATCCCTCAATTTGTGTTAAACCATAAAATAAAATTTATATGATTTAATTCAACCATATAAAATCAATAAATTTTTGTCAATATTTCAAATTTTTTATTGGACATCTCTATTAAGTAATACTTAAATTATTGGTAAGTTATTTTCATAATAATTTTATATTTATTTTTATAATTTTTATAATAATATTTTTAACCTTAAATAATTATTTTAATTTTTTAACTCTAATTTAATATCTTTCCATAATGCACTTTTTTCTTGATATTCACCTTTACTAGGATGAGGCATCCATTTTGAAATGCCTAAATTTTCATAAAAACGCACTGACTCTTTTTTAAATAAAATGTCTGTTTGTGGCTCCATGGTTCCAAAGGGAGAAAAATAATAATCACGAGCCAATAACGAATCCAGAGTTTCTTTACTTGCTAATGCTTCTGCTACACAGGCTGTATCTTCATTTTTATTTAATGTCCCAATGAAATCCAAAGACACATTAGAAATTGCAGGTACAGGTTTAAATTCCAATGAATTATTTTTATTTATCAATTTATAGGCTTCACCGACCCAAGCGTAGGCTAGTCCGAAATCAGCATCATTCACATATTTTTCTATGTCATTGGTAATAACAGTATGTGAGCCTTTTACAAGTGCATGAAAGGTCAAAGCACCCTCAGTCGCACTTGAAATATTTTTAATTGTGGAAAGCGTTTTTAAGGACTCCATAGATTCATCAAGAAATATCACTTTTTTATTTTTTGCTGTTTGAAATATTTTCTGAACACTGTCATTTTCATTTATTTTCAGCTTGTTTTTATCGTACAAAAATCCACTTAAGGTAAATGAAAATAGAGCGGCCTTTTTTGAATAATTTCTGTTTTCATATTCATGTAATACCGCTTTATCATAGTTTTTAGTAATTTTCTCAAAGGAAATTCCTTTTTTTTCAACATCCTCAATAATATATTTGTATACAGATCCGGAAAAAATAGCGACCGCGTAATCCTTTTTCTGATAATTATTTATAAACTCATCATTGGTATAATACTCATCAAGTGTGATTTTTGTATGGCATTTTTTCTCTAATTTCTCGATTGTAGCTTTGTCAATATAACCCCACCAAGAAGCGATGCTTACATTTGCATAAGCGTTTTGTATTAAAAACGATGACACAAATACTGTTAGTGATACTTTTCTATTTGATTTTATTTGCATTTTTCCTCCAGTTAAATTTTATTGCTCATATCAATTTTTATTTTTTCCCATAAATTTATTTTCTTTTGATAATCCTCCTTTTTAAGTACAGGTAGCCATTTTAATAAATGATGATTATCAATAAAATCTTCATATTCTGATAAATATTTCTTATCTTGGATTTTTTCCGGAATACCATAAGGAGAAAAATAAAATGTTCTTGTTAAAACGGGATCTAAAAATTCTTTACTGGCAAGTTTTTTTGCCACACATTCGGTATCTTTATTTTTGTCCAATGTTGCAATAAAATCGGCTGATATATATGACAATTTTGGAATTGAAGTAAATTTTAAATGAGGATTTTCAGACATTCTTTTTAGTGATGTGCCAACCCAGGAGTAGGCAAAGGCAAAATTTTTGTCTTTCACTATTTTTATTGTGTCATTTGTAATTAAATATTTTGTTCCTTTTATTAAGTTGTTAAAATTTTTTTCTACTTCAAAGTCGTTTCCATTTTCAGTAGATTGAGATATAAGATGAAGGGATTCAATAGGATCATCAATAACCGCAATTTTTTTATCCTTTGCATTTTGAAATATATTTTTAACTTCATCATTTCTATCAATATGAATATGCAATGGGTTATAAATAAAGCCTGTAATTCCCAATGAATAAATGGCTACATTTTTTGTATAAACTTGTCTATTGAACAAGTTTAGTATTTCAGGATGATACTCATTTCTAATGTCATTCAAGTTGATACCTTTGTCATTAATCTCTTGTGAAATTAAATTATAAATTTGTGCTGGAAAAATAATAATAGAATAATTATGTTTTTTATAACGTCGCAAAAAGTCTTTTATAGAATAATATTCATCATATGATATTTTAGATTTACATTCTAAAGATAATTGTGAAATTAATTCATAATCTATATAACCCCACCACGAAATGATGTTCACAGATGCAAATGCATAAATCTTAAAAAAAAACATAACAAAATTATTATTTTTTTCATACGAATTCCGAAAAATAGAATAACATATCAATCAATTTTATTATTCATTGATATTTTAATCTTTTGCCATAAATTAAGTTGTTTGTCATAATCTGCTTTTGATGGGAAGGGCAACCAGTTTAATTTATGATTATTATAAATAAAATTTTCATACTCTCTTGCAAATATTTTATTTTCTATTTTACTCGGCAAGCCATATGGAGAAAAATAAAATGTTCTTGCTAATATGGGGTCGAGCACATTTCGCGAAGCAATATTTTTTAGCACACATTTGGTTTGTTGGTTATTATTATTTGCGGCAATAAAATCCGCAGCAATATATGATACCTCGGGTAATAATATATACTTTAAATCAAGATTTTTTGCAATCATTTCAATGGCAGTTCCTGCCCAGGAATAAGCAAAGGCAAAATCGTTTTGCTTTATAATTTTAGTATAATCATTAGAAATGATATGATGAGTTCCTTCAATTAAGTTGCTAAACTTCTGAATACCTTCTTCAGAGTTTAATATTTTATTATTTCTTGATATTAGGTATAATGACTCTAA
Source organism: Silvanigrella aquatica (assembly GCF_001907975.1). Classification (NCBI taxonomy): domain Bacteria; kingdom Pseudomonadati; phylum Bdellovibrionota; class Oligoflexia; order Silvanigrellales; family Silvanigrellaceae; genus Silvanigrella; species Silvanigrella aquatica. The sequence continues at coordinate 122,584 of NZ_CP017834.1, read as the reverse complement.
ATAATTATCAATCAAAACAATTTTTTTATTTTTAGCTTTTTTAAAAACTTCCTCTACAAAATCTGTCTTTTCAATTTCAATTTGCTTGGGATTATATAAAAATCCCGTCGTTGTTAAGGCAAACATACCTACATTTCTATTTAACTTTATTTCATTAAAAATTTTCAATATTTTAGGATCATATTTTTCAACCACATCTGACATATCTATCCCATTTTTTATGATATTTTCCGAAATTAAATTGTAGACATCACCTGGAAATATCACAATGGAATATTTATGATTTTTTATTCTTCTTAAAAGCTCTTCACTGGAGTAGTACTCGTCATTCGAAATAGTGGTATTGCATTGCTTTTCGACTTTAGATAATGTCTCTTTATCTAAATAATCCCACCAAGAAATTATGTTTACAGTGGAATAAGCCTTAAAATTTATTAGCAATTGGAGTACTAAAATAAATTTAAAATAACGTAAAAATTGAGCCATACATGCCCCCATATACAATTGCTTTTAATAATTAATTTTAATAAAATTTTTAAAATATTATGCGTGAAATGAATTTCACATCTCACATATCTAAAATATGTGTTAATTTTTGTCAATACAACAAAAATAATTAATTTTAATATTTTTGGTAATCTATATAAATATTTAATACGTGAAATTATGTTTTCAAAACAAATTAAAAAAAATCTGACCTAAAATCATTTGAGCCCTGTTTAAAAATTTAAATTAAATTCGCCATAATAAAATGTCTTGAACTCTTGTACTAAACCAAGTTAAAGGCGAGATGTGCTAAGCAGTCTTCGTGGAGGTGGATATGGAGTATTCAACAGCAATTCAGCATTTGATTCCTTTTGTCATGACAAAGTATGAAACTCATGAGCATGCTGCATCTCAAAAAACAGCAGAATTTTTGGCTTCACAGACTTCGGAAAAATTAGGCTGCACAAAAGGCTGTGGTGCCTGTTGTCACTTTCCTTTAGTCCCTGTCACTGCTGGTGAAGCGTTTGTCTTATTAAACAGAGTTCTGGCAGAAGGTACACCTCTAGAAGAACTTGCTAAAAAATTGTTTCACTATGTTGAGAAGTATTTTAATTTTGTGCAAAGTAAGGGTCGGCTGCCTTTTTTAGATCGCGATCAAAAAAAATTCCTCGCCCAGCTGTTACCTTGTCCCTTTTTTGTAAAAGAAAACACATCGCAATTTGCAGGACACTGTGGGATATATGGCATGCGCCCTTTAATTTGTGAATTTTATAATAGTATTGACTCACCTAAACTATGTGAACAAAAATTAGGTCACCGTAGCATTGAGGCCGTCATCATGAATGGCTCACATATTCAAGACAATCTTAGAGATTTCGAACGAAAATTGTTAGGCCGAAGTACATTGGGACATTTGCCTTTATTATTAGCAGCGCTTTGTACTCAAGAAGGCTTGCAATGTTTTTTAGAGGAAAAACATTTGACAGATGAAGAACTTAAAGAAGAATTCGCACAAGAAATTCATGATTTTTCCTTGTATGCCGAGATGCTAAATAGCATTGGATATTCTTTAAGCGAGAATGACATGAAAGCATTAGAAGAAGCTCAATCTGAGATGATGAGAGACTGAGTTCCTACATAAATACCATTTTTTAAATATGTTTTTATTGTTAACTTTTTAGCATTTTCTAATTTCATAAAATATTTTTTACATGAGAAGGTATTATATTTTTCTAGAATTTCTGAACCAGATATTTTAGGTAGAACAATACTTTCAAGGAATTTATTGTCAACGTACCATTCTTGATAAACTACAGAAAAAACGCCTAATGGAGCAACAACAGGAGTAATAGCACAAAGTTTTTTTCCGTTTGATAAATTGAGCATCAATTCATTTCTTGAAATTATGTTTCCTTTTATGATTTTAAAAGTTTCCTTTCCTGGTTTATTAAATGAAAACTTACTGTTTTCAATCCATATTGAAATAACAGGAAATTGATAATCGGAGGGAATAAAAGGATGACACGCAATAATCAGCGTTAATATAAAGGAAGCACTCATTTCAGAAACTTTAATCTTTCTATTTATGACAAAAGAATTCCAAGGGAAAATAGCAATAAAACAAATTATTGAAAAAAAGACATAATAGAAATCTAAATAAGTAGGAAATAATACCGCATATAAAAATCCAAAAACCAAACAAGAAGCTATTAAGCGTAAAAGCAGTCTAAAAAATTGGATTTTAAATAATCGAACCCAAAAGGGATCCCATAAAGTCATTCCAACAAAAAATACTAAAAAAAAGAGCCATATCCATTCTTCTTTAAAATATAGAAAAGGGATACAGAACATAAAAATATATTGAATGAAGTATTGCGTTGCTGTAAGGCCAATAAACTCAAATAATTCTTTTTTCTTATGCAAACCTAAATGCAATTTATTTAATCGATTTTGAGAAGATATGCTATTGATGTAACTATACCAAGTTGACATTAATATAATAAGAATAAAAAAAGCGCAGGTAAATATTCCCAATCGTGTTGCTTTGGAATAATCTCGAGTCAACAAAAAACTAGAACCAATTCCCCAAATTAAACTCGCCCACGGAAGCAGGCGAGAGTATTTATTATATAAAATTTTTGTTTTGCTTAAAAGCTTCAAAACACTCCAAGCTTCATAAAAATTACATATTTGAAATAATTGCCTTTGCAAATTCGGAACACTTTACTTCTTTTGCACCAGGAAGTTGACGAGCGAAGTCATAAGTCACAACTTTTTGTGCCAAAGTTTTTTCAAATGCTTTTTCTATTAATGTAACAACTTCATTCCAACCGAGATATTCAAACATCATATTTCCGCTTAATATAACGGAACCTGGATTGACTTTATCTTGACCTGCATATTTTGGAGCTGTTCCATGAGTTGCTTCAAAAAGGGCATAGCCATCACCAATATTTGCTCCAGGAGCGATGCCTAGACCGCCCACTTGTGCAGCAAGAGCATCAGATAAATAATCGCCATTTAAGTTTGTACACGCAAGAACTTCATACTCATCAGGACGCAATAAAGCTTGTTGGAACATATTGTCCGCAATAGCATCTTTAATTAAAATTTTACCCGCAGGAACATTGCCATTGCACTCTTCCCAAGTGACACATTCATTTCGGAATTCTGTTTTAGCAACTTCATAGCCCCAATCGCGAAATGCACCTTCTGTAAATTTCATAATGTTACCTTTATGCACAATGGTAACACTTTTGCATTTATTTTTAATTGCATAATTAATAGCAGCACGAACAAGGCGTTTTGAACCAAATTCACTGATAGGTTTAATACCTAAACCAGAATCTTCACGCACTTTTTTACCTAAAGTATTTGCTAAAAATTCGCGTAATTTTTTTTGCTCGTCAGAACCTGCTTTAAATTCAATACCAGCATAAATATCTTCGGTATTCTCACGGAAAATACACATATTTACTTTTTGTGGTTCTTTAACAGGAGAAGGCACATTGGTGTACCAACGCACAGGACGCACGCATTGGTAGAGATCGAGAATTTGACGAAGAGCTACATTTAAACTTCGAATACCGCCACCGACAGGAGTGGTTAAAGGGCCTTTTATAGCAACACGATATTCTTTTATAGCATCAATTGTTTCATCAGGAAGCCAATTTCCATTGGAATTAAATGATTTTTCTCCGGCAGGAACTTCCATCCAATGGATTTTCTTTTTACCACCATAAGCTTTTTGAACAGCAGCATCAAAAACCATTTGAGATGCTTTCCAAATATCGGGTCCCGTTCCATCGCCCTCAATATAAGGAATTATCGGATTATCAGGAACTTCAACTTTTCCGTTTGCATCTGCTTTAATATGAGAACCGCCTTGTGGGACAGTGATGAGCTTATAAGCCATTATGGAATCCTCCCCTTCATGAACCAAGATGATGTTTTTGTAAGGTTGCCCTTTCCAATAAACAAATAAACAAGATACATTTTAATAAAACTATCTATGAGTATTTTCAAGTTGAAGCGACAAAATATCAGATATAAAATTATTGAGTAGATTCTAAAATTTTTATTATACGTTCAAAATCTTCTGGTAATGGAGCTGTAAAATCAAAATTTTCACCATTAAATTCAAAACTCAAGTTAATAGCATGAAGCATATGTCTTAGCGCAATTTGTGCATATTTATGTCCATAAATGTTTTGTGAATAGGTTTTGTCTCCTAATAAAGGGCAACCTATTGCAGATAAATGAACTCTAATTTGATGAGTTCTTCCTGTTTTTGGATTACATCTAATGAAAGAAATATTACTACTTTTATATATTTTTTGAACTACAAAATTTGTTTCTGCCGATTTCGCATCTTTCATTTTTGAATTTGGATTTGTTATAGCAAAATAGCTATTTTTTCTTGAATTATCTTTTGCAATAGAAAATTTAATTTCACCTTCTAAATTTTTGGGTATGTTAAAACAAAGCGCATCATAAGATTTATTTATTTTTTTATCTCTAAAAATTTCTTCAAATTTATTTTGAGTTTCTTTATTTTTAGCAATAATCATTAAACCAGAAGTGTCTTTATCTAAGCGATGTACTAAAAACATTTTTTTCAAATCAAATGTTTTTGAGTCATAAACAGAGAGAGCATGTAAAATAGTATCTTTGCTAGAAGAAAGAGTTGCCTGGGAAGATATGCCTGCAGGTTTATTGACAACAAAAAAATCATTATTTTCAAAAATAAGTGTTTTATCATCTATAAAAGTACCAATTGTATTTTTTAAATGAAAGGCACTTTTAGCAATTTGAGATTCCGAGTTTTCGCTCTTTTCTTCCCAAAATACTTCTATTTTATCACCAATTTTCACCAATGTCTTAGCAACAACTATTCTTTTTTTGTTAATATATGCTCCACCAGCGTCAATTATGGCTTTGATTTTCTTACGACTTAAATCTTCGAAAAGTGCAGCTGCCGCAATATCAAATCGCTCTCCATTATACGATGCTGTAATTTTTGCGCTCTTGGATTTTAGCATATATATTCCTTACTTAAATAACATTATTCAAAAAAACGAACGATTTGGATGACAGGCCAAGTATTTTATTGCATACAAGCCTTTCAAAGTCGTTTTAGTCTTAACCTAAAAAGGACTAAACACTCTACAAACATTTCAAAAGGCAAGTGAGAATATGCAATTGAAACGCAACATTTCCAAAACCAGTCTTCTCTTTTTATCCATTGGCTCCATAGTCGGATCGGGATGGCTATTTGGCTCTTTTTATACCGCAAAACTAGCAGGTCCTGCAGGAATTTTTGCATGGATAATAGGAGGATTGTGCGTCGCGATCATTGCCCTGACTCTAGCAGAATTGTCCACGATGTTACCTTTAAGTGGAGGTTCTACAGCTTATACACATATAAGTCATGGAAAAATGACAGGTTCCATTTTCTCTTGGATCACATGGCTGTGGACTGTTGTCGTTGCTCCCATCGAGGTTCTTGCCATATTTCAATATGCTTCAACCTATATCCCCAACATCTCTGAAAAGGTGGGCAACACAGAAACTCTCACAGGAAAAGGCCTCTTACTTGCCACAGCACTTATGGCAGTACTTTCTATTATCAATATGATTGGCGTTAAGATTATGGCGGAATCCAATAAATTTGTAGTCATTTGGAAACTCATTATCCCTATTGGAGCTGCTTATCTTCTCTTAACAACTCAAATTCATCCCACGAATTTAACCGACTCTGGTTTTGCTCCCTTTGGATTTTCTGGAATTCTTTCATCAATTGCATCTGGTGGAGTAAGTTTTTCCTTTTTTGGATTTCAAACCGCTATTTTCTTAGCAGGAGAAGCAAAAAATCCACAAAAATCAATCCCATTTGCCTTATTCGGCTCTCTTTTTGCATGTATGGTGCTGTATACTATATTACAACTTGGATTTATTCTTGCCATAGAACCTTCTGCTATTAAAAATGGCTGGGATCAAATTAGTTTTTCGGGAGATGCGGGGCCTCTTGCGGGAATTTTTATAGCTCTGGGATTCACATTTATGGTCAAAGTTTTATATTTTGATGCCATAATTTCTCCACTTGGTACTGCTGTTGGATTTATAGCATCTTCCTCACGCATTTTATACTCCATAAGTTTACAGGGTGATGCACCTAAAATCATTTCTAAGGTAAACCGCTTTTCTATTCCTTGGATTGCTATTTTTACAAACTTTGTCGTTGGCATGCTGCTATTTTTACCATTTTCGGGGTGGCAATCCATGATTGCTTTTTTATCTGCTGCTATCATTTTAACCTTAGCGAGCGGTCCTCTTTGTTTACCTATTTTTAGAAATCATCTTTCTCATTTAGAAAGACCTTTTAAACTGCCTTACGCAAATGTGATTTCTTTTATTGCCTTCTATATATGCAATCTCATGCTGCAATGGACTGGTTGGTGCACCGTATGGAAACTTGAGTTCGCTGCTTTAATTGGAATTATTATTTTTTCATTCTCTCATTTGAGAAATAAAAAAACAAATCATGAAAAATTACATTTTAAATCTTTTATTTGGTTGATTTTATATCTCATCATTTCAGGTGTTATTTCCTATTTAGGTACTTATGGCGGAGGTAAAGCAATTATAAGTATGCAAATGGAATTTATTATTATTGCTATAACGAGTCTTTTCATATTTATTTTAGCTCAAAAAAGCGCTTTAAGTAAAAAAGAATCACTTGAAATTTATAATAAAATAATAGATCATCATAAAAGTAATTCTAAATAGAAAATATTAAATAGCTATTTCAACCTTATTTTTTTTGTTTTTTTGTATTGTACTTAATACAATGACACATATTCCACATAAAACAAATAACCCTAAAAAAATAAGGCTTAGCAATAAGTGAAAGTAAATAAGTGAACATAAACTTATAAAAGATAAAATAAGTGCGATAATAGGAAAATAAGGATAAAAGGGTGTTTGATAAGGCCTTTGTAAGTGAGGTTCTTTTTTTCTCAATTGAAATAAAGAAAGCATAGAAATAATATACATAACAATGGCACCAAAAACCGACATAACAACAATATTTGCGCTTAGCGCTTGCCCACTAATAACAATAAATTCATCACTAAAAATAACAGCTATTCCAAATATCCCTCCCGATAAAATAGCCAAATAAGGAGTTTTAAATGTAGGATGAATTTTTGCTAAAAAAGAAGGTAAAAAACCTTCTCTTGCTAAAGCGAATATTTGCCTAGAATATCCCATAATAATTCCATGAAAAGAAGCAATAAGACCAAATAATCCGAGCCAGACCAACATATGCAACCAACCACTTTGATTTCCCACAACAATTTGCATAGCTTTGGGAAGGGGATCATTTATATTTGATAGAGTCCTCCAATCGCCCACACTTCCTGCAAAAATCATAACGCCAAGGGCAAGAATAATTAATGTGAAAATTCCTGAAATATAAGCAATGGGAATTGTTCTCTTTGGATTTTTAACTTCTTCTGCCGCCATAGCAGCTCCTTCAATGGCAAGAAAAAACCAAATGGCAAAGGGAATGGCCGCAAAAATTCCTCCCAAAGCAGATAAGCTAAAATGATCTTGCCCTGCCCAACCATTTCGCATGAAATTAGATAATGAAAAACTAGGCGAAACAACTCCCATAAAAATAAATAATTCAAAAATAGCTAATAATGTAACACACAATTCAAACGTTGCTGCAATACTAACCCCTAAAATATTTAATGCCATAAATATAAAGTAACAAAATGTGGCTATCCACTTCACATTGAATTCTGGAAATTGAACACTTAAATAAGAACCAATTGCTAACGCGATTGCCGGTGGTGCAAATAAAAACTCAACAAGAGTAGCAAAACCAGCAATAAATCCCCCATAAGTCCCAAAAGCTCTTTTTGCATAAGCCAAAGGCCCTCCGGCATGGGGTATGGCTGTCGTTAGCTCCGTAAAACTAAAAATGAAGGTAAAGTACATAACTGAAATTATTAATGTCGTAATTAAAAACCCTAATGTACCTGCACTACCCCAACCATAACTCCAACCAAAATATTCTCCAGAAATAACTAAGCCCACAGCAATTCCCCAGAGCTGAAATGTCCCTAGCACAGGGTTTAATTTAGAAGTTAATAATGGAACCATAAAGTTTTTTCCTTTGATAAAAATTAGGAAAACATTTATTTAAATAAAAAAATTATTAATACAATTTTAATTATAATTCAAGATCTCGATTTAATTTTTTTAAATCTAAACGACTCAATCTTAAGATGAAAGTAATTGATAATGTGAATATTATTTAATATAAATGACGAAATTAATTCTGTTACTTTTGTATGTTTAGACAGTGTTTCAATAATTCTAAATAAAATTAAAGAAACAAATTGGAATAATGAATTTTAATTTTTGTTACTTTAAATAAATCGGCTAAAATTCACCCCGCACTAAAATATAGCAAATTGTTTTAAAATTTAAATTTTCCCGTAAAAAAAGGAACGTAAAACTCATACTATAATCCCATTGTATTTAAAAATCCTTGTAAATTAAAGATAATTTGAAACTTGAAAGTCAAAAAAGATGAATATAAGATGACTTTAGAGGAGAGAAGCATGACAAAAAAGCAATCAGGAATTAAATTTTTCGAAATAGGAGAAGAGTGGAGAAAAGCCTGGATTTCGGGCAATTCTGTCAAAGACATTGCAAAAGAAAGCGGGCAAAATCCTCAAACCATAAGTAGAGCCATATGGCTTGCGCGCATTCCCCGTGACATTCAAACTAAGATTAAGACTTACCCCGATATTTTTACAAGAAAGATACTCATTGATACCTTTGCTGCAAAGCGAAGACAATGTGAAAAAGAAGGATTTAAAAAATTAATTTTAGAAGTTGAAAGACTGATTGAACAAGGAGCAGGAACAAAGCCAAACTTAAAAAGAACCAATAAACAGATTATGAATAAAAAAAAGGTGCATCTCTTAGAAAAAAACATAAACCCTATTTATAATTTAAATGAAGCACTTAACGCCGAACAAAAATTAAAAAAAAGGCTCAAAGTGCACTGCCGCGTTTCATTCCATGAAATGGGCAATGGAGAAATTAGGATTTTTTTTGAAAGCAAAGATCAATTAGAAAATATTCTTATGGAATTAAGTAACCCACGGTAAATTTTAAAGAAGCCCAAATATGGTAGTTTGTAGCTACGACATCGATGCCACCACCTAAATCGAGCCCTTTGGGCTCTGTTTTAAAGCGATACAACCATCCCCCTTCTCCACCCAATCCGACAAAGGTGTGGTTGCGATTTTCACAGTTATAGCAGTAATAATGATAGTTTCTGCTGCTAGCAAAACCCACTAAAGCTTTCGGTCCCCCATAAAAACCAGACATATTTTTATTTTGCCAATATAGAGCTCGCGGAGCTATGACAAAACCATGCCAAAGAGTTCCTAATTCAGCACCTAGTGACCAATTTTTTTGAGTAAACAAACCGGATTGATCGTAACTTAGGCTAAGCAACCCATTACCCCATGCTATTCCTCCGAGCGATAATCCAATTCGGTGTTCATTTGCAGAGGATGATTGGCTATACACTGTTATCAAGAGCATGAAAGGAATGAATTTCGTAATAAGATTTGATTTCATTAGAATTCCCTTTGAATTATAGCTGACTTTTTAATAGCTCATATTAAGCAAATATTTTGTATATTAAATAAATGATTTAATAATTATTAAAAATAAATTACAATTTAATTACAAACAGAATTAAAAAAACAATAAATGTATTTAACCAATTATATTAAAATAAAATAATAAATTATTGGTTATCTTAAAAACTTGAATAATTTTTTGTAAAAATAAATACTCTTTCGATAATCTTAAAACCTGTCAAATAAGACCCTTTTAGGAGATCTCTTATGAAATATCTTATGCTGATTATTTTTTCTTCGATCATTTTTTTAAACGCATATGGTCAAATTGAAAATTGCGATAGCTTATTAAAAAAGGATCGATTCGAATGTCTAAGTAAACAGTTAAAATTATTTATGCTGGAAACAAATCGTAAAATTGCAACTCTTGAACAAGCTATTAAAGTTGAACAAGAGCAAAAATTACTTGAAGGGAATTATAATACAGTAATTCATCAACTCCCTTCTAAAGATAATATAAAAATCCAATCTGGAAACTATTTTCCTATTATTAGCCAAATGTCACCAGCTGAAGATATTGCTTCAATCACTGTAGAAAAAGCAATGTACACACAAATAGAAAATAAAATTCATGTTACGGCACGATTTAAAATAAATGGAACTAAAAGAAAATGGAGCCCACAAAATCCATATATTTCTTTTTTAATGTCACTTCCCGTTCCTCTCCAAAAAAATGTTTTTGAAAGAACTGAAAACTTAATTGGCACAGGTTCATCTATGATTTTAGACTGGCTTCATGGTGAAATTGGACTTATGGTTAACGCCGAAACGGGCACTTCATTAGCACGAATAAACGGTTCTATTCATATGAATCATTTTAAAGAAAATTATTCAAATATTTCTTTTATGTATGATATTAAAGAATAAATATATAAAAATATCAACCACCTGCTGGTTCTTGATTTTCATTCCCTTTAATGTTGTCCGTATCCACTTTTTCACGTGAAATAATTTTCCAAGTAGATAAAATCACAACCAACATAAAAATAACAAATAAAATATAAAATAAAGAATTAACAAATACAGATAAAGTTAAACAAATAAATCCTAATGTTCCTGCAATAAACATATTTGTCATCACTTTATCTGATGAGTTTAGTGGTAATTCGGCATCAAGAACTGCTTTTGTATAACCTTGTACTAAAAGACGCCGTTCTCTTGCCGTCGTAAAAAATTTAAACATGCTTTTAGGCGCAAAGGAATAGCGAATATACCAGAAAGGGATGTGCACCACATGCAATCCAACAACCTCTATCTCCGTACGATGCTCATACAAGGTACCCACTTTTGTTTTCGTCATACGTCTATGGTATTCGTTTATTTGATCTTTTGCTCTAGAAACAGCCGAAGATTCTTTTGTTTGTATACTTGCCACTGCGATATCAGTTGCTTGTTCATATTTAAAAGGAAGTTTTGACTCGTAAATGGGCTTTACCCCTTCATCAGGAGCACCCATTGTTTCGTCTAGAGGGAAGCCCTCCCAATCTACCATGACCGTTTCACGCGGATGGTGCAGTCTTTCCATTCCCCAATGCTCTTTTGGTGATTTTCTTGCCAAAATAGCCCATCGATAGCGTCTACTGAAGCGTCCTTCTTCCTTTAAAAAGCCCGAAGCTAAATCTCTCACACGGCCTGGATATAAATTTTTCTTCGCACTGTGGCCACTCCAAAAGGTGTGAGCTTCAACAGAAACAACCCAATAAGGTAACATCACTCCATATGACCCTAAAATAGTAAACTCACTTTTTATACTTGAGGGATTGTGATAGCGTTTTGTTATCCATTCTTCAAAAATTTCATCAACATTTTGTTTTTGAATATTAGAAGGAATTATATAGTGATCGCCAATTAAATCTTTTGCTCCTTCGTCAGGATCTATTATAAAACCTGCAGAGCAAAAGGGACATAAATGAATATAATCATCAGGGCTATATTCAAATGAAGCTTGGCAGGCGGCACAAGAAACTTCAAACATTTTTAAAAATCCTTTTAAAAAAATTAAATTCTTATAAAAAGGATACAAAAATGCATGACAATATTGAAGTCACAGTTACATATTGTATGTGTCAATGTTTTATGGGGAAGAAAATTTTTCACTTAAATAAAGAATCAATTTTTCTGCACTTTTTTCAAGTAAATCAAGAGAAGCTGAATTATCAATAACATAATCCGCATGGGAAATTTTTTCACTGTCAGACATTTGCGTAGCCATAATTTTTCTCGCTTCGGCTTCTGGCAAATTTCTCTTTTCACTTAAGCGCCTGAGTTTCACATTCTCATCTGCAACAACGACAACACAAAAATCAAAAAAAGATTTTCTTCCTTTTTCAAGTATTAAAGAAGCTTCATAAAAAACCCAAGCTGTAGACGCTACTTTAAGCAGTTCTCTATATTTTGAATTAAAAAGATCGTGAATTGCCGGATGAATAATTTTTTCAAGCGATTTTTTTAATTTCGCATTTGCAAAAATTTGAGACCTTACTAATTCACGATTTAATTGACCATCGCCAATAAATACTGAGTTCCCAAAAATTGCTTTTATTCTAGCTTGAACTTCTGGGAAAAATAAAACTTCTCTAGAAAAAACATCTGCATCCCAAACACAGTAACCCTTTTGAGCAAGAATTTTGGCGAGAGATGATTTCCCAGATCCAATGCCACCAGTAATAGCTATTTTCTTTGACATATTATTTAACGTTTATTGGTATCTCGTTGTTGTCTGTAATTATTACCCGTTTGCTGTGAATTTGAAGATTGATCTTCATAAAACCTTTGTGAGTTTTGATAATTAGGCCGTGAATTAAAACGTTGCTGCTGCGTATTATTATTATTGTTATTATTGTTATTATTATTCACGTTATTATTATATTGGTTTCGAAATCCATTTTGATTATTATTATTATTTGTTTGTCTTGGATTATTGCTATTATGTTGTTGATAATTTCTATTGTTCACAGAGTTACGATTCATCATCTGCTGTGGATGCTGTGTCGTATTATTTCTTTGTTGAAATCCAAATCTATTTCTATTTTGAAGATTATTGGGTTGTTGCCTATTGTTGTTCATCATATGATGACTTAAGTGGGGTTGCGGAGCAGCTTGTGTACCATCAGAATGCACATAACCTGTTCTGGTCATCAAGTGACTTGGAGCAGGGCGCATTTGATCTTCAAACACACGTTTCGCAACACCTTCGGCAACAAGTTCAACTAATAAATCTTCAACGGCAATACCTTCCATCTTAGACATCTGCCGTAGTTGATTCATAAGTGACCAAGAAAAGCTTAAGGCCACATTATTTTGTGAAAAATCTCTCACTTCAGAAGAGTGATGTTCCTCTTCTTCAACATATTCTTCTTCATAATTTTCAGCAAATTGTTGAGTTTGTTCTTCTGTTTCGAATGCTTGTTCGGGAGCAGAATCCCAATTTAATTCAGAATTGCTTTCATTTTCATCTACGATTGCTTCTTCATCTACAGAGGTTAATGACACAACATTCTCCACTTCTTTAATAGGGTCATGATGAGATTCTATTTCAGAGGAAACAGACGCTGGAATAAATTCATTTTTATCTGAAATTTCGGACACAACAGCTTTTAATTTTGGGGGACGCCCCCTTCCTCGTTTCACAGGCGTGCCTTCCGCAGTCGCATTTTTAGAAGACTCTTCAAAAAGTGACAAAGAAATAGACCTACGAGAGTGAAAATAAATCACGACGATACTCCAATATAAAGTAACAATAATAAACAATATTTAATAAATTAGTTTTACAGGCAGATTCTCAATATAAAAAATCCTATGCAATTAAATAGAAACTTGGACGTAAAGAAGGAGAGAGTGTCTCACTTCTATTATAATCCCATAATAAATTCCACAAAACAAGTATCTCAAACGTAACTTGCAAGGAAAAACTTGCCTATTATGCTAGTGAACATTATTGAAAAATAATTATTTTGAATCACTAGGTTCTTGCAAATCAGCAAATTCTGAAAGCATATTTATATTTTCGGTCCATCCGGGCTTTACTTTAACAAAAAGCTCTAAAAACACTTTTTTATCAAGATGTTTTTCGAGTGAAATTCTTGCCTCAGTCCCAATGCTTTTTAAGCGAGAACCTCGTTTTCCGATAACAATTCCTTTTTGGGAATCACGATCGACAATAACCGTTGCCGAAATATTTGTTACATTATTTTTATGCTCAAATAAATCAATAACAACAGCTATTTTGTATGGCAATTCCTGACCAAGCTGACGGAATATTTGTTCACGGATAATTTCCGCACAAACAAAGCGTTGTGGTCTGTCAGTGAGATCATCTTCACCATACAGCCACTCACCTTGAGGCATTTGGGATAAAATAAATTGTCTTATTGAAGTGATTTCTTCAGGCCTTTTAGAGGAAATAAGCTGGGGCTGATCTCCAATAAGTTGACATTTTAACTCACCCGACGCCTTAATTCCTTCAAAAAGGTCTTGGAATCGATTTAATATATTTAGCCTTCCTTGCTCTACTTCCTCTATCTTAACCTTATCTGTCTTAGTTGCAAGGAGGAGAAGCTTATTCTCGAACTTTTTTAAAATCGATTCTAGCCAAAGAGCATCCTCATTTGACCAGCCTTGAGTGACATCAATTAAATAACAAACTAAATCAGCATCACTCAGCACACTCCAAGCAACTTTATTCATAACTTGGTTCATTTTTGGCAATCCCTGAGTTTTATGTATCCCAGGAGTGTCCAATAAAAGAGCTTGGCTATCCGCTTCCGTAAAGACGCCTAATATTTTATTTCGAGTTGTTTGTGGTTTATTGCTGACAACAGCCAGCTTTGTGCCTAATACGGCATTTAGAAAGGTACTTTTACCTGCATTTGGCCTACCGAGTAGAGCCACATATCCGCATTTTTTTATCATTTTTCCCTTCCAAAAAAACTAATTATCATATCTTTTGTTAACTTTCCTGATTCTATTTTTTCTACTATGAGTTCAGCTACTTTTTTACTAGCTTCTCGTTTGCTGGCGGCAGAAGCTCTGCCAATTTCCGTATTTCCTATAAAAGCGGCAACAATAAAAAATGTTTCCTGCGGAGTGCCTTCAGTCCCAATTGTCCTGTAAACAGGGGGAACTCCAATAATTCCTTGCGTCCACTGCTGAAGCTTACTTTTCGAATCAAATTTTAAAAGTATATCTTGACCCGTTTTCAGATCATCTGAAAAAACTTTGAGCAGCCACATATGTGCTTTTTCTTCGCCGGCGTCAAGAAGCAAAGCTGCGGTAACAGCCTCAAAAGCATCGGCCAACACGTTGTCGCGTCTTTGAGGATTTGAATTCATTTCTGCTTTACCTACAAGCAAACAGTCTCCTATACCCAAATCCCTACTTTTTAAAGCTAAATTTTCGGTACCCACCAAAGCAGCGCGTAAACGGGATAAATCACCTTCTTGCAATGTTTTATGCTCAATCATAGCCTCTGAGGCGATGAAGAAACTTAAAAATGCGTCACCTAAAAACTCGAGTCTTTCATTAGAATAAATACCTGATTTATCTGTAGGCCAATAAACTAATGAAGAACGATGGACTAAAGAAATAGCTGCTAATTTTTTATCGAGATATCTATGTTCTTGAATTTCACCAAGTTTATCAATATTTGCTTCAATTTGCGGAAATACGCGACTTAATTTAGCAAAGTTTAAATCTCGAAATTGAGTTCTCAAAAGTGTGAGTCGTTTTTCCAACATTAGAGGAAGACCTTATCAATAAATCCACCCCCGACAACTTCATTATCACAATATAAAACGGCTATTTGTCCTGGTGTTACAGATTTTTGAGGCGTTTTAAACCTTAAAGATACAAAATCCCCATTTTTTTCTAAAGTTGCTTGACATGGAGCGGAGCGGTAGCGAATTTTAACTTCAAAATCGATGTCGTTTCCAAAATCTCGCACCATATGAAACTTTTTAAAGGAAAATCCAGAGCGATACAGATACTTTTCTTCACCAGCGAACACTGTCCCTGTTTCAGAATCAATACGAGTTACATATAAGGGATTTGCAAAAGAAACTTTTAATCCTTTCCTTTGCCCAACAGTAAACTGATGAATACCATCATGCACTCCTAGCAATTGTCCTTCTTCATGTCGAATGTCTCCTTTAATAAGATCGGAGTCTTGAACACGATTAGAAATGAATTTTGCATAATCGTTATTTGGAATAAAACAGATTTCCATACTTTCTTTTTTTGCCGCATTCACCAAACCATACTTTTCTGCGATAACACGCACCTCTGGTTTTGATAAATTACCCACCGGAAATAAAACTTTTTCAAGGCGTTCTTGAGTAAGTGAGTATAAAAAGTAACTTTGATCTTTTTGTGAATCATTGCCTTTTAACAATTTATAATGCCCGTAAATTTCATTAAAATGAATTTGAGCGTAGTGCCCCGTAGCAACAAAATCACAACCAAGTCTTTGCGCACGATCGAGAAGATGATCAAATTTTAAAAATGTATTACATGCAACACAAGGATTTGGCGTACGCCCTTTTAAATATTCATCGGTAAAATAATCGACCACATTTTCTTTAAAATCGTCTTGGTAATCAAAGACGTAAAATGGAATTCCTAATTTATGTGCAACAAGCCTAGCATCGGCAACATCATCAAGGCTACAACAAGTGTCAAACTTACTATTGGGATCGCAACTGGATTCATTTTGTGAATAATCCCATAATTGCATTGTCACACCTATGACTTCATAGCCCTGTTCCACGAGCAGAGCCGCAGCAACGGAACTATCGACACCACCTGACATGGCTACTAAAACTCTTTTTTTCATGTGCTAAGTCTCTGAAGAAATAGATTGAATATCGTATTCACCATGTCCATGTTTTTGTAAAAAATCATCGGCTGAAGCCTCTAATTGAAGATTTCGAACAAATCCTCTTATATAAAAAGAAATGCCCTCAAATTCGTGTTTACTCCAATCGAGAGGAATAAATATATTTCTTTCTTCTAAGAAATAACTAGACCAATATAAATCAAGATAATCCATGATTGTTACGGCAATTTCAGACTCTTTTATTTTTTCTGTTGTTTCTTTTACAAAAACACATTCAATAGGATAATATAAGCTTTTATCATTTCTTAATAAAGAAACACGAATTTGAATTTGCGTTTGTGTTACGCCTGCTTCAATTTCAAATGTTTCATTATCAAGATAAACCATATGCTTTTTAAGTAAAATCTTTTGAATATTCAAAAGTTCATCTTGTGTCCAAATAGGATCTACTTTTTCAATAGAAATGTATGTCAATTTTTGCATATATTAATTTACTCTACCAATAAGTTATAATGAAAATTATGAATAAAAGCTTTTGCTTTCTCTATTTCATTAAGAGTCTCAAAAGGTTTAAAAGTTGTCGTAACTTTCATCGCTCCACTTATTTTTTCATCGAAAAGAAGCTCTGAACACATGGGAACCCTACCAAACAATGATTCAAGTACCAAGAATAATGCCGTAGGAAGCTCCGATTCCACGGAACTGAGCCAGGCACTCATATCAGGATATCTTTGATTTTCAACAAGTTTATCCAAAGAGATCGTTAAAGAAGAAGCATCGCTCAAGTTTATTTTGCGCATCGACTTTAATTTGTTTTTATAATTAGGATGATTTAAATCAAGTTTTACAATCTCTTTTGCTAAGTCCAGCTGTAAAGAAATTAAAATGTTCCATCCTAGTTGAAATAAATATTCTGGTCCTAGTTGCTGAATACATAAAACAGCTTGCTCAACTTCATCAACTTTTGCTTCTAAATTCAAGCCGTATTCATGAGGACTTAATAAACAAATTTCCAATCCTATATTTAATATACCACGAACCACAGAAAGGGAACGCGCTAAAGAATCATTATCAATCGAATTCATTATTCCTGAAACAAAGACATTAGATAATCTGGCCACCCGGTCTTTTAAGTAAACTGCTTCTGTTAAATTTGTTTGAGCCAGTTCGCAAAATGCTTGCTCAATAAGAAGATTTTGTTTATTTATTTTTCTTGTGTTTACTAATTCAGTACGCATTAATAAATTATTGCAGAGTTGAATAATATTTTCTGCAGACTCAGAAATAAAGTCTTCATCTTCATAAAAATAAGAAGGATCAATATTTTGCGAACCTGTAATTTGCTTTAATTTCTCACTACCTAAAGCAAGCTGCATATAGCGCACACCTTCTTCTGGTTCTAAAGAGCTTAAAAAATGCACGATATTATCAAATAAATCGGGATTATTTGTATCACTTTGAGAAATAGCAGCGGTTTGCTTAGAAGGATATTTTTCATATGCTTCTCTCCGTTTCTCCTCTAATTCCTTTGCTTCCTTTATGGATTTAACTAAGGACTCAATTTTTTTCGGAGCCAGTATTTTTAAGGCATCTTCTCTAGAGACAAAGCCCTGATCTGCTAAACGCGCTGCTTTCCAGCGCACACCAAAATCGAGAGACTCTTGACGCACGAGCATAGCGGCATGCGCAAAAACAGAGGCTGCAATGCGGACATTATTTTGATAAAGAGCATCGACAAAGGGCTTTAAAAGCTCAAAGGCTTCTTCATTTTCATCGCGCATTCTTAAATAAAATTTATTATCTGCTGTTTTCCACCAGTTTTCTGTCATATCTTCAGTGACTTGAGATACTCCCTCAGGAATAATTTCAAATAATTTTGAAAAAATTAAGACGATGGTTTCTTCTTCCAATTCAATCATGCGATGAACGGCAAAGTCAGCACCTATTTCCATCCAAATACGCAGCCAAGAAAGAAATTTATTTGTTGAAATATCATTTGTTTGCAGTTCAAATGAATGCTCCCAAATGTCAAAATCAAATATTTTCTGCAGTTGCTCTCCGCGAACCCATTCAATCACCTCTATGGAGTCTTCCATGCCATGAGACATAATGCTTCGATAAAGCAGATGGGCGGGCGCTACTTGGGCTAAAAATGGCAATAAAGGCTGTGCTGTAAGCCAGTCTATATCCAAAAGCGCAGGAGCCAAAGCCGTCTCCGTTGAGGGCTTCCAAGGAATATGATTTCCTGAAGAAAGTTCTTCCCTTTTAGGGGTCGGACTCACTTCGGGCATATTTTGAGATAAATTTTTTGGCATGCGAAGTATAAACATTTTTAACCAACTCCTTGACCTAAATACCTAGAAACAGGCAGTCTTATATTGAGAGTATTCAAATATAAAGCGGATATCACATCTGTACAGAAGGACGGAAAGCCTAGGTACCAACTTCAAACAGTCTGCCCTAGCATGTAATATTGGATTGCGGAAGGAGAATTTGTGGTCCCAGTCCCGAATAGGGTCAAATCTCAAAAAAAACAAAATAAGTCAATAATTGAAGGAGCTTCTAAAATCGAACAATTTGTTACTTTTTGGGGTGTCCGAGGAACCATTCCTATTCCTAATGAAAACATGCTAAAATACGGAGGAAATACCTCGTGTGTTGAAGTCCTTGCTATCGCTTCTGAAAAAAATAATTCAATTATATTAGATGCCGGCACGGGAATTATACAATGTGCCGAGAACGCACTATTACGCGGAGACAGGATTTTTCACCTTTTTTTAACGCATATGCACTATGACCATATCATAGGTCTTACAAAATTCATCCCTTTTTTTAGACAAGATTGTGAAATTCACATTTATGGGCAGGCTAAATTTGGGAATTCTTTAAAAGAA
Organism: Silvanigrella aquatica; assembly: GCF_001907975.1. NCBI lineage: Bacteria > Pseudomonadati > Bdellovibrionota > Oligoflexia > Silvanigrellales > Silvanigrellaceae > Silvanigrella > Silvanigrella aquatica. The sequence continues at coordinate 103,139 of NZ_CP017834.1, read as the reverse complement.
ATATTGCAAAAATTTTTTAGCGCCCCTTTTTTTCCAATAGAATTTTTCCAACTCCCTGCTTTAAAAAACATATTTTTTCATGAATTAAACTCTTTAAAAATCATACAAATAGAAAATATTAAAATAGAAATTCAATCTTTAAACCACCCCCAAGAAGCCCTTGCCTACAAAATTTGGAGCCCCGATGGCAAAAGTAACATCGTTTATGCAACCGATCATGAACATGGCACTCATAAAGATGTTGAACTTGAAAAGTTCATAAGAGGTTGTGACTTGTTTATTTATGATTCCACATACTCAGACAGCAATTACAAAAATTATATTGGCTGGGGACATTCTACAGCCAAAGCGGGAGCAACTATCGCCAAAAATGGCGAGGTAAAATATTACGCCATATTTCATCATGAACCGGAAAGCTCAGATGAGTACTTAGAAACAAAAATTTTACAAGAAGCACAGTCCGTTTTTAAAAACAGTTTTCTCGCGGCAGAGTACCAAACCATTAACATCAGTGAGCTAAATGCGTTATTGACGGACAAGTGATATTATGGGAGAGAATAGGGTTTGGGCTACGTCATGCTTTTGAAAGCGATTCCCATTCTTTTAATTCTCTGGAATGATACCAAATGACATTTCAAAATAAGAACAACCGTTCCTTTAAGCCTGCATATAAGACACTACGTAAAGAACCATCACTTCCTTCAGAAATGATGGCAAATCCCAATCGTCCACAATGGCTCAATCTTTTACCATCACAAATGGACATTGTTTTTTTTGATTTAGAAACAACCGGGGGCAACCCACAAAACAGCTCTATTATTGAGATTGGTGCCATTAAATATACAAATGGCAAAGAAGTGAGCCGCTTTGAGACTTTAGTCAATCCACAGAGACATATACCTAGCGTTGTGCAAAAAATTACCAAGATCAATAATGAAATGGTAGTGAATGCGCCAACGATTCAAGAAGTTTTCGATGAATTCATGAAATTTATTGGCAATTCTATTTTGGTTGCACATGGCGCACAAGGCGATATTGCTTATTTATCGCACCATATGAAAGAATTTAAAAACGAAGATTTTAAAAATTTCTTTTTTTGTACTCATTTATTAGTTTCAAATATTCTTCCTGAGACGCCTTCTAAAACATTATCAGGAGTTGCAGAATTTTTTGATATTCCTGTTATTGACGCACATAACGCTCTTGCTGATGCGGAAATGACAACTCATATTTTTTGGAAAATTTTGGATGTTTGTGAAAAAAATGGCATTAAAACATGCGATGATATTTTAAAACTGCAATCTGATGCAGAAACCATTCGAAAATTAGGACCGGGAATAAATCCTGCAGTTGTTGATAATTTTCCTGGCACTCCCGGGCTATTATTTGTATTAAATTCACACCATGAAATTTCATATTTAACAGCAACACCAAGTATAAGAAAATCTTTACAGCAGTTAACAGAAATTGGCATGGATAGAGAAATGAATCGCATTATTGTCGATGCTTCAGGCTTTAAATTTGAACGCTGCAGCAGTTTACTCGATGCCTTAATGCAAGAAAAAAGAGAATTAAAAAGAATTTCTCTTTCCATTGATCCCCGTAAAAGTCAAAGTCGCAGTGAAAATTTTTTACAAATATTTATTCCTGATGACATGCTCGACTATGCACGTGCTTTTCCCGAAAAAGTTCCTTTTTTTATTCCACAGCATGGCGAACTTCATCTTTTAGAGTCAGAAGAAGATGACACATATATAAGTGAAAATAAAGAAAACTCTAACCTCTACGTTACCTTTGGTGAGCAGGATGATACCGTTATTCCAATTACAAGAACGAGACGCATAAATAATATTTCACGTTCTGAGAAATTTAAAATTTCACGACGCCGTGACGATGATATGACTACCTGTATTCGAATAGGTCACTTAAAAGAGGGAGTCGGTTACTGTTTTGGACCTTTTTTACAGCCAAAAAGTGCCTTAAATGAAATTCAGGAGATTGTAACTCATTTTCCTTTTGAGCATAATACTTTTACTATGCAAGAGCGTTTTGCTCATTTACGCGTTATTATATCCTTATTAAATGGAAACATTAATGATGAAATAATAAGCTTAGAAAAATCAAATAAAAAAATTAAAGCAATTAAAAACTTTTCAAAATGGTTAAGAAGCTTAAATCTTTTAAGAGAAATCAAGCATATTACAGAATCAATTGGCATTAACTTCCAAAAACAAATTCCCAAATCAGGGCTTTGCTTAATATCAAATAATGATTTTAAAGAGTTTGATATCGCCATTGTTGCTAGAGGAAGAGTTGTTAAAAAGACTCGATTGCCTTTTGAGCAAAGCGAAAGATTAAAAAGCTCCCGTTACTTTACACGACTTTTTGAAAACTATATTGAAGAAATTATCTCCCCACTTGCACCTATTGTTTTTACAGATGATATTTGTTCCGACATGGAGTTATTTTCATACTGGTTGCATAACAAAAAAGGTGAAGGAGAATGGGTTGATTTTACAGAGCTAGAAGGATTATTTAATACATCTATTCTTTAGATTTTCTCATTATTTCTTCTTTTTCTATCTATTTTTTTGAACTCATGTTTGTATAATAAGTCATTTTTATAATGCAGCGCCCTTTCAGTTTCGAGCTCTAATAAATATTTATCAAAAGAGGCTTTTCTAAGGTAATTTAAATACTTAACATGTTCTTTTATTTTTAATCCTATTAAAAATAAATTATCTAAATAGTCTCTTTCAAAGCTTATTCTGTTTAATTCTTTTTCATGAGCCTTTTTTAAAACTTCTTTAAAAGCCATTTTATCTTTAATTTTTTTGTCTAAAGCTTTTCTATACATGATATCTTTATTTACCATATATTCATTAATTCTATCGTGTTCTCTAGTCTCGACAAGTTTATCAAAATGTCTATCATCTCTTCTACGTCTTGCCATAGCATACTGGTGCTGAAGCTCCGCAAATCTTTCCCACGTATATGATAGAGGCGAAAAAACATTAACTCTCATAAATAACTCCTACATTAATTTATCGGAGTTATTTTTTAATATTGTTAAATATCCATATAAATAGTTATTTTAAAAGGACTTTTTAAAATAATATTAAGCATTAATAGCACCTTTTTAGAACAATATTAAGTTCCTTTGCATTTCTGTAAGTAATGGTTTAAATAAAATTCGGAGTTATTCCTGGTTCCTGTTGAAGTAGGATATTATTTCGGAGTTATCGATGAACATTAAAAAGATTGAAATTTTTACGGCTATTGTATGCTCTTTTTCCCTGTTTTCAGCATGCACAACATCAAAAAAGAATGATATTCACCCCAATTCTTCGCAAATAATAACCTCTCTCGCCCCCACAACGCCGTTTGATGCAAACACATTAGACGGAGTGCTTGCCACAATCGCCGATCAAGTCATTCTATTAAGTGACTTACAACAGGCCATTTTTATTTCTACAAATGGACAAACAAGACTTTCACCAAATGGAAGACTTTATGGCGGAAATCTCGTTCCTCAACAAGCAAGCCAAATCATGGAATCGATTATCAATCAAAAAGTATTACAAGTTAAAGCCATTGAACTCGGCCTTGATGTCAGTGAAGATGATCTCTCAAAACAGATTGATAATTTCTTAAAACAACGTGGATTTTCAGAAGAGGAATTACAAAACCAGCTTGCAAAAAGCGGTAAATCAATGAAAGAATATCGTCAGGAATTCAAAAATGAAGTTCTGAAGCAAGAACTTATTGGGCGCGTGATCAGCTCTCTTGTAAGCGTCAGTGATGACGAAGTAAAAAGTTTTTATCTGCAGCAAACAGGCAGCATTAAACAAGTCAGTTCTGTAAAACTCAGAAGTCTTCTCATTAAAATTCCTGAAAATGAACAAACCGACCCTTTGAACTCTGAACTCATCAAAATAATATCTAAAAAAATTGAGGACGGGGAAAGCTTTATTAAACTTGTAAAAGAATATTCTATGGCCTCTGACGCGACACAAACGGAAGGTATTCTACCTCCACGCCCCGTTGCAGAATTGCCCGCACCCATTCGCGAAAAAATATCCAATCTGAGCATGAATCAAGTGGTTGGTCCTTTTATTTTAGGAAGCTCTGTTTTTTATTTTCAATATCTAGGTGCGACGTTTAGCGAAGACAGCGACTTATTAAAGAACTTTGGTCACTGGAAATCCAAATTACAAGATATTAAATTCAATGAAAGGCTTTCAGAGTATCTCCTTTCGGAACGTAAAAAACTGAAAGCAAATATAAGACCCTTTCAATTTAGTCATTAATTGATATTTTATAAATAAATCATTTCAATTTTCTGACTAAATATAGCAATTCTTCAATTTAACAATTATAATAATAAAAATAAATTTTTAACTGGAGTAGCTATGACTTTTTTTAAAAAATACCAAAAATGTATTTTATTTGTTATTTTATTAATTTCATATCAAAAAATTTTCGGTATTGAACCGCTCAAAATTGTCACAGGAAATGATTTTTTACCTTACACAGATGAAAAATTAAAAAATGGAGGTCTGTTTACCTCCATTTACACCACAATTTTAAAAAAAATTAAAATTCCTTATACCATTGAATTTCTTCCGTGGGCAAGAGGGTATGAAATGCTTAAACATGAAAAATTTGATGTTTCCTTTCCTTATGCACCCACCAAAGAAAGGGCGTCTGAGGTCAAATACTCCAAAATAAGTCTAACCAGTTCTGATATATATATTTATTCAAACTCAAATTATCGCAATACTAAAAACGCATATGATTTTAGAAATGGGACTTACTGTGGAGCAGTAGGCTATTATATTGAAGACGTTTTTTTAAATATGATTAATAAAAACGAACTTAAAAAAATGAGTCAATTTGACGAAAAATCTTGCTTATTAGCTGTCATAAATAATGACGCCAGTTTATTTGTTACAAATGAAAATCAAATGAAAGAATATAAAAAGCAAAAAATATCTAACTTTGACAGAATCATTCGAATTGGAAAACCCCTGAAAAAAATGGAATTATATGCTATTTACAACAAAAAAATTGATGATAAAATAATTAAAATGATAGATAATGAAGCAGCGCGTTTTTTAAATACAAATGAATACAGAAAATTAATTAACTCTTACTAATTTATCCTGCTTTTCTTTCTTGGTACAAATTTTCAGACTCAATAACATTTTCTGGATGCATATTCATAAGATTCATATCAGTTTGTGAAGTTATATTATATAAATCACGCAATGAATTTAATTCCGCATTAATACCTTGCAAAGAAAAGCCTAAACGACTTAAAATATGATAGCTCTTTTCTAAATGATTCAATGCAATTTTTTGCAATTCTGCATCAAATTCCTTCTCTATCACTTTCTTTAGAGTTGATCCCATCAAATAATGAAAATCGTAATCCGTATCTAAAAATAAGTCACTTTTTAAAGTAAGCAAACTTATAGCTTTGACATATTCTTCCACTTCTACATAACATTGAGCCATAGCTAATATAGCATTTGAATTATTTGGATTGTCTTTTATTAGCTGAGCTAATACTCTAATTGCTTCATTCCAATCCTTTTCATCTATGGCAATAAGTGACGCCACTAAATAAGGCTCTTGAGCAAATGGAAATTTTTCATGAATAGCATTATATGTACCTGTCATTTCCTGTAACAAATCATTTTCAGACTGTGCTCTTAAATAATTTCTCCAACTAAAATAGCTCGATTTTTTTTCTGAGCATACCTTTTTGAGCAACATCATACCTTGTTTATTTAAATCTGATTTTTTTAAGCTTGCCAAATACAAACCACAAGCTTCAAATGCAAATCTATTTTCAACACCTTTACATTTATTCAAATATAGATAAATTTTTCGTGATGATCTATGGCAAGAGGCAAAATGAAATGCAATTAATGCCAGTGACAAAAAAACAGGATGAAAATCACGCATTTTAATTAAATGCTTGCCCAAAGAAATCAAAGACTTTGAATCAAATGTTTCTTTAAGTGCACAAATCCAAATATGATAAAAATCAGCTCTATCAAAATTTTTACTTAAATGCAGAACGGCTCTTGAAGATAAATTTATCACCTGCTCCCAGTTTTCATGCGAGGCATAAACCTCAAGGAGTTTGATTAAGCTTGAGCATGATTTAGGAGAGGGATTGATTTCTCTCCAAAAAGAATTTGAATCAATTTCAAGCTTCGGAATGGAATAAACAAGTTTTCCATTGAACATACAAACCTCCTGCGGTTTATAAAAATCTTTAATGCTTTACATCATTCGGTAGGCTATTTTAAGAATTGAATTTGATGAGAAAATAAATCGACTGAATGAAAAAAAGTCTTAGTAAAATTCTACCTATATGACTTATATTTATTTTTAAAAAAAAATTATTTAAAGATAATTTAATTAACTGACAAAATTGACGTTGAAAAATTGACGCTCCTATTTTTCTTTTTATAAATGCAACTGCTTTAATATTTTAGTCTGCTTTTTTATTTTTTTTTTTCTGACCATTTACTGGAGAACCTATGAGTAATAATTTCATAAAGACTGAAAATATGTTTGAGGGTGAGAAAGAAATTGAATTTGAAAAACTCTCAGAAGAAAAAGATAAAAATTATAGCACCTTTTCAACGCCCGCATTTATAGAAGATCTCAATGGTGAATTACAACAAGAATTAAATAAACAATGGAATTTAAATGCAAATGCATTTACAGAACAATCTATTACGGGAAATCCCTGGAATCAAGGACACACCGATGAAGAGGGAAACTTTGTTCCTGCTTCACTTCAAAATTACTATTATAATTTAAGTATAACAGACATTCCTAAAGGCACACCTGCTATTTCGGTTTCTTGGGAAGCTTTTCCACACAGAATTTTATATTATCTTGGCGATAATAAACCATCCACAAATGATTATAAATTAAATCAACAACAACTTTTAGAATTAGCAGATACTGGCTTTTGCCAAGATAAAGGAACAACAATTACTTTTAAAGATATCCCTACTAAACTTTGCCCCACACCTGATTGGAAGGGTGATCTGCAAAAATATGGTCCTTACGGACCCAGGGGATGGCAAGACGAGTATTGCGAATGGAGCGTGACAAGAAACTCTGAAAATAAAATCACTCGTGTTGATTTTGTATGTGAAAATCCAGAATATTGGTACACATTATGGCGCGTCAGCCCTCAAGCAGTTGCACAAAAATATCAAGAGACATTAAATTATGGCTTGCCAGATAATAGTGCTTATTTAATCCAAGTCAACGTTGAGGATCTCTATTTAAAAGATCCTGCGACTGGAAAAAATGTCATAGATCCCTTTACTCAAAAACCAGCTTACAATCCTTTAAATAAATGGAATTCGGGGCCATATTCTCTTCGTGGTAACAACTCTTCTGGCGGCGCTATGCATTTAACAAGTTCGCCAAATACCTTACAGACCGAAGTGGGATTAGCCGGCGCGGCTACGGTGCAAAGAAACATAGGAAATATAAATCCACAAACATTGATTTGCTGCAGCCAATATGGACAATCTTACCGCAATAGTGACCCTTTTATTGGACAATCTGTCAATCAAGTGGTTGAAGGACCTCCTTCCTCACGTGTTTCCTTAGCAAATCCTATTGGCTTATATATTCAAATGCCAAATTTTAGCAATTATCAGTTATTTGATGATCCCAAACTCCCTACAAATGCAAAAGTTTCAGATTGCTGGCACATCATTCGTGGTCATGAAATTTTAATTGACCCCGTTACCAACAGTCCTTTTGTGGGCAACTTTATATTACACGCGGCATTTCAAATACCTGAATCTTGGATAAAGGCAGGGGTCACGAAAACAGTGAGTGACATTAAAATAACTGCAAATGGAATCACATCACCGCTTCAATGGGCTGGTCAAATAGCACAAACATTTCATGTCGGGTTATTTGCACGCGCATTAACAGAAGAAGAATTGGAGCCTGTAAGTTGCTGCGTTAGCTTAAACAACCCCACTTCAGACAAGAATTTACCCGCAGCACAAGCTCAACCCATACAAATGATGTATGAAAACTTATGGCAAGCCTATTATAATACAAAAGTAACAAATCCTGTTGGATTTCCCATGTCACTAGCGACAAATTCGGTCATCGTTCCCGTTCCCGTGAGGCAAGGGGATCAGAATTTAAGAATAGTTTTGATATGTAGCACTGCTGTTACAGGAGAAAATAATTCACTTCCTAAAGTGAAAGCATCGCATCCTAGTATTCAAATTACAGTTGAGAAAACTTCAGGATTGCAAGAAGTCACCTATGCACCTCCGGGAAACTCCTATCCCGATACATATAATTTATTAACATTAATTGTTAATATAGATAAAAATACTCCTACAGGAATTTACGGAATACAAGTTGAAAATCCAGGAAATAATATGCCTGAAGATACAGTTGCACCTGGGTTTATCAATGTCTTTCCAAAGTTATAAAGAATAAAAATATTAGCAGTTACTTAAATACATTTTCATTCCTAAACTTTAGCTAATACAGACAAAAATTTTTGTCTGTATTTAAGAGAAGAATAAATCATGAAAAAATATTATTTAATTATATTTTTATTTTTAGAAATAATTTCAATTAAATTTTATGAAAATAAAAATTTTTTAATTTCACAAGCACAAGCTGATGAACCCGTTCCTGGGCATTGTACTTTACCGCCAAAATTAAGCCCAAACATACCTGTTGATATGTCAGCACCCAATTCGCAGGTAAATGCCAACTGTCTTGCTTGGCAAGAATTTATTTCATTAAATTGGGTAGCAAATGCAGAAACCTGTGAAGCAGATGATAATCAAACTCCTCAGAATTTTGGAGTTGCTCTTAATTCCTCTCCTGTGGTATGGGAAACTTATAAAGAAACATCAGAAATATTTTTAAAAAAAGCACAAAAACCTGCAGCTTGGTGCAGCAAACAAAATTTACCCCCACAATGGAAATCAAAATTAAAATCTACTTTGCCTAATTCAAAACATGGTTATAAAATATTAGCTTCTATTTCAAAAAATAAAAACAATTCTGATATATTAAATTTAGAGTCCTATGAACAAGCGGGTGCAAACTCTTGGATAACTTCCCAAGCGAAAAAACTCGCACTATATGAAATTCGAGTCAATGAAGATGAATTTAATTATATTAATAAAAATGAACTTTATAATGCGAATACGCAGCAAAAAATTGTTACAACACAAGGGATTAATTTACCAGATGGGTCTGCTACATTTTCTCAATATGGAAAAATAGGATCTATTGAATTAAAAGCATCTTGGGTAGAATTACCTGACTCCAAAACCTGGCCGTATTTTAAGATATCAAAAGCCGTCGTAAGATATCCTAATAATAAAACACCACAAACAGTAACTGTGGGACTTACAGGTTTACATATTATACATAAAACAAAACGCTCTCCCCAATTTATTTGGGCAACTTTTGAACATGTTAATAACTCTCCAGACATTAAAAATAATAAAAATAATTTGTTACCTTGGTATACTTTTTATAATTTAAACTGCAATCCAAATAGTGATCATTACCATTGCTACCCTAATGCGCAACCACCTAGTGCCACTCCTCAAAAACCTTATTTTCCTACTTATCCTCAAGATCCCTATGAGGCACCTATTCAAGTAATGCGTATGACACCTATAAGTAACACTACTGTCAACCCTGTTGCCGATTTAAACAAATGGGTTTGGAATCAAGTGATTGCTCCAGCAAATAAAAATTCTGTGTTTTTAAATTATCAACTTGTGAATGTAGTATGGGCAAATAGTCCCCAAATAATACAACCGGGAGCGCCTGTGCCACTGACAGATGGCAATCAACAGCCCAGTGATACCATAGTTGCAAATACCACTATGGAAACTTATTTCCAGGAAACAAAAAGCTGCTTATTTTGTCATCAATATGCTTCTATTGCTGACGTCAGTTCCACTAAGTCAAAAAGTAAAAATCACTTTATTTTAGAGACTCAAAATATATTAAAGTTATTACAATTAAAAAATTATAAGGGTGAAGAGAAAGTCAAAGGTAACAATGCAAAATACGCTTCAGATTATTCTTTTATTTTCTCCAGTGCGCAGAGTCCATAAACGAAATCATCTTCATGATTTAATTATTAAAAAATAATAAAAGAAGAAAAATATCTATAAAATTTTTAAATACTAATTTTTATCTAAAAAATATGTAAAAATTTATATTGCAAATTTCGAAAGAAATACTTTAGTATATTCTGAAGAAATAATTAAGGTTTGCATTTTTGTATAGGAGACAATCATGCCTATTCGATTGAGAGATGGAGAAAAGATTGAGGCGGAAGCCCATTTTCATTGATCAGCTTTTTTATTAAGCAAAATTCTAGCAGGATTATCTATTCTTATCCTTATAATTACAATATTAAATTTAATTATAAATCGATTCAATAATGTCAACAAAAATTATTCCCTTGAATTATTTTTTATTTTTATACTGTTTATGCCCTTTGTTTACAAATGGCTTCAAAATAAATCTAAAAAATATATTGTCACAAATCAAAGAGTCTATATTGAAAATGGAATCATTGCCAAATCAGAAACAGAGCTTCCATTAAATAAAATTAATGATATTTTGTTAAAACAAGGTATTGTTCAAAGATTAGTTGGTGCAGGAAATATTCGTATTTTTACAGGAAACGATAAACCAACAATTATTTTTGATATTGATGCTCCTGATAGTTTTAAAAATAAATTAACCGAAATGATTGAAAATAAATCAAGAAATTAAAAAAATGGCCACAGATTAAAAAAGAGAAAGTCACACTAAAAATCTAATTTCAAAACTCAACAATATGATCTGCAAAAGGCAAAAACTCTTCACGATTTTCAACTAAAATAAATGTTGCTCCACGTCCTGTCATGACGCGCATAAGTTCTCCTAAAATAGAAATATCAGGGCCATGCAAACCCGTACTGGGATGAGTCAAAATAAACCAAGCTCCTTCTAAATTGGCACGTTTTAATTCAATTGTTAAGTTCAGTCTTTGCAATTCTCCTCCACTAAGAGAATCCATCCCTTGCCCTAGCTGCACATATCCGAGACCAAATTGGCATGCTCTAAATATCCGATTCGCTATAATGCGATGGTTTTCAAAAACTTCTAATGCTTGTTCAAGTGTAAAATTCATTACATCTGCCAAATTAAATCCTTTAAATCGAGGTAACAAACTTCTCGAATTTAATTTGGCACCTAAGCATAATTCACATTCTACACGCACAGGCTCTGCATATCGTTGCGGCAATTCAATATAGCCTTTTCCTGCGCAGTGTTCACATTGTCCTAATTTTGAATTCCATGAAAAATGACTTTCCATTAAGCCCATGACTTGACTTGAAGGAAGTTGTGAAAAAATCTCCCTTAAAGGTTTTATCACTTCAAGTGCGGAAGCAACGCTGCGCCTTGAGCTGCGCGTAACGCTTCCTGGTTTCACATATCCGACAATATTTACGCAAATATCGGGTGAGGCACTAAGGTTACAAAATTCTTTAAATGGAATTTTAATATCTTGTTCCGCATCGGGGTTTTTCCCTCCTAAAGAATAGAGGGCGGGAAGGAGGCAAAGTTCTAAAAAGGAGGATTTTCCAAACCCAGAAGCACCTCGAAACAAAGTAATAACACCTTGTTTTATTTGTATTTTTTTTACTTTTAAGTTTCTGACCGCAACATCCGAAAAGATAAGAGCAGCAACTGCATTCTTAGAAGGGAGCTGCGATGAAACAGCATGATTTCGTTTTTTTGAATTCGCCTTGGCTTGTCTTGGTAATTTCTCCTGAAAGATCTCTCGAGATTCAAAATTGGTCTTATTTGCTACAGAATGTTCTTTGGCAAGAAATACATCCAAATCCGGCAGGGCAGTGGTTGTGGCAACAACTTGTCCACCATGCACACCTGCGCCCGGGCCCATTAAAAATAAAAAATCGCAACAAGCTAAAAAAACAGGGTGATGCTCCACGGCAAGTACCGTTGCGCCTTCTTTTACAATTTCTTGCAAAACAGAAGTCAGCTGCTTAACTTCTTGAGCTGTTAAACCTTGGCAAGGCTCATCAATAACATACAAAACTCCTGTTAACTTATTTGAGATCATGGAGGCGAGACGGAGGCGCTGCAAATCGCCTGGCGAAAGACTGCCCCCTGCACGATTTAAATTCAAATGCCCTAATCCCAAACGATGAATACTAAAAATCGATCGCGATAATTCAGAATAAACTTTCAATTTTGATTTATCATTTTGCACATGAGATTTTAATTCGTGCATGACAAATAATTGAAGTTTCTGCATGGTCATCATATGTGTTTCTTTAAAAGTTTTTCCACACACCCTGACAATGGGCGAATCGGGATTTAATCGTGATCCTAAACATTGTTTACAAGGAAATAAATCAGCAGATAAAGCATTATGTTGAGCACCATTGCCATCACATTTTAAGCATTTTCCTAGAGAGGAATGACTAAAATAACGAGGATCTAATTTGGGAGCACTTTCGCCACATTGAGGGCAATTGGACTTTGTATTAAATTTTATTTCCTCAGTTAAATACTCTATTTTAACAATTCCTTTTCCATGTTCTAGCGCTTGTAATAAAGCACGTTCTATTCTTTGTTTTTTTTCTTGAGAAATAATGCTGTAATCAATAATAACATCGATAGTATTTAATTTTTTCGCATCAATTTTTATTTTTTCATTATCATCTTGTAAATCGTAGTTATCACCATTAACACGTAATTTTGAAAATCCTAATTCTCGAAATTTTTCAATTTCATCGGCAAATCCACCCTTCCGCTTTTCACAAATAGGCGCAATAATTTTAATTTTCTTTCCTTCATAGTCCTCAAATACTTTTTTACAAAGATCTGGAAAAGAAATTGAACGCAATGGAATATCGCATTTGTGGCAATAGACATCACCAAAGGCGGCATAATAAACGCGGAGGAGATCACTTATCCCCGAAATGGTTCCCACTGTAGATAGCTTACCTGCAACGCCTTGTTTTTGAGAAAGTCCGAGAGCAGGAGGGAGTCCTGATAAGGCACGAAAGCGAGGACGCGCCATTTTAGACCAATTTGAGCTTCCCATAACATAAATTGGAGTTTGGCTTGAATCGGCAAAGCGCCGAAAGGCTTCTGCATAAATAGTGTCAAAAACCAAGCTGCTTTTTCCAGAACCACTCACACCTGTAAAAACAACTAATTTATTTTTAGGAACATCCACATCAATATTTTTTAAATTATGCTCTTGCGCACCACGAACAGAAATGCTTGCCACTACGAAACCTTTCGCAAGGGTTGACGAAATACACATCTATATAACACAATTACTATAAGGGATCACTTGCAAAAGCGTACGACCTTAAATGCTTCCCAAGCCGTCCTACACTAAGGAAACAAAATGACAAGCATTCTTTCCCTTGACATAGAATCGGATCAAATTATGCTAAAAATTCAAAATTTTAAAGTTTTAAATCCCGATCAAATTATTGCAAATAAAGATCCTGTTTTAATTCTTATTGCAGGAGACGCAAGTGATAGAAAATTTTTTAGACTTATCAATGACAATAAAAAAGCAATTTGTATGCAATTTCCTAAATGGGAAGGAGGCTATGGAGGCGATCCTATCAGTTGGATAGGTATGCATAATGCTCTTATTCAAATGGAATTGCCTCTACCAAATATAATCGAAATAGATGAAACAAACGCCTGCATTTGGACAGAAGATTTAGGAGATACTTTTTTAAGCTCAACTTTAGAAACTCCAATTTTAGATGTAAAAAATCCTGCTTGTCAAAAATCTATTGATTATTATAAAGAATCTCTTTGCTTGCTTATTCAAGCACAATATCCTCATCGTAATATTGACCATCCCGCGATGAATAGATACTTTGATTTTGAAAAATTATATTATGAATTGAATTTTTTTGTAACTCATTTTTTAAATGGTTTTTTAGACCTAAATATCAATGAAAATAATAAAGAGCATAAAGGCTTATTTGAAGATTTAAATTTACTTGCAAAAAAACTAGATGCTTGTGAAAGAGTTTTATGCCACAGGGATTACCATGTGCGAAATATCATGGTTCATAATAATAAAATATACTGGATTGATTTTCAAGATGCCCGTATGGGTCCTCATTCCTATGATGTTGTTAGCTTAGTACGAGATAGCTATGTACACATCACTTGGGAAACAAGAAAATATTTATTTGATTTTTACCTTGAAAAAATGAATCATGCCCGAGAAAGAAATAATTTAAACCCTATTTCCGAAACAAGTTTTCAATTAGAATTGTTACTTATGGGATTGCAAAGAAACATTAAAGCCATTGGAAGCTTTGGATATCTTGCAACAAAAAAAGGAAAACCAGGTTATTTGCAGTACATAAAGCATACTCTTGAAATACTCTTCTCGGCAGAAGCACGAACTCATGCAGAAACAGATTTAAAAAGTATGATGCCCCATTTATTTCAACTTATTGAAAGTTTATATTCAGGAGAGTTGTCACAAAAACTCAATAAACTCATTAAAAATAATTTTTGAAATTTTAGGATATACATGTTTTCTCAAAACGATTTAAAGCAATTTATACCTATCGTTCTATGTGCTGGATTTGGAACACGCTTAAAACCTCTTACAAATTACATTCCTAAAGTTGTTTGCCCTATTATCAGTAAGCCAGCGGCTTTTTTAAATATCGAATTATTTTTTCAGGCTGGATTTGAAAAAGTTCATTGTAATACTCATTATTTACATATAGAAGTCAAAAATGAATTGATGGCAGCAGCAAAATATTTTGGCTATGACCCTTCGCGAATTGTCTTTTGGCATGAAGAAGAAATATTAGAAACCGGCGGCGGCATTGCCCGAATTTATCATGAAATAGTAAAAAATAAATCAGAAAATTCAAAGGATGTCATTGCTGTTTCTGGAGATATTGTTGCCGATTTTCCTTTGCAAGAAATGATTGAAAAATGGAAAAATAAATCCTCAGATGATTATGCTCTCATGTGTACAAAAAAAATTAAAGAAGCACGAAAAGATGCCACATGGGTTGCTCAAGATGAAAAATATATTAAAGGATTTGGTGAAAAATTTGATGAGAAAGAAAAATGTATTGCGAAAGTATTTACAAACCACCAAATTTTGAGCAGGGATATTTTAAATCAAGTCCCCATTGAAAAAAAATCGAGCATTGACATATACTATCGCAAATTAATTTCGCTTCATAAAAATATAATAAACCTTCCATACCCAGAAAATAGATATTGGTTTGATATTGGAACGCCTCAAAATTATTTAGAATGTATTGAATTTTTTGATAAAAATATTATAAAAAATAAAGATTTAAAAAATTACCGAAACCAAAGTATTGTAAATTATTGTTATATAACACCGCAAAAAGTTTTTGAGTTCATTAAAAAAAATAATTATAAAATACAAGAAAATATAAATGATAAGAAGATTATTATTTCCTTTCATGACCAAGATAAAAATAATATTAAAAATAATTTTATTTCATTAAACGAATTTACCGAGAACAGTTCTTCACAACCAGCTTCAACAAACAATGAATTTTTATTCCTATTGTAAGATATTTAATATTAAATGGAGACATTATGAGAATAATTTTTATTTCTGGAGATGGACATGGAGCCGGAAAAACTTATTTGTCCAAAAAAATTGCCAGTGGAAAACATGAATTATTTTCCATTGCCAATATGATTCGTAAAGATCTTCTAGTCAAATACCCAAAATACGATTGGTATAATAAAAATCCAAGATTTAAAGACTCTACCATTGTAAAGGAAACAGGAAAAACAGTTCACCAAATGCTTGATGAAAAAGGCGATGAAGAAAAAACGAAAAATAAAATTTATTGGGCAAAACAACTTGTTGATTTGATTGTTTATAATAGAGACCATTTAAATTTAGATCTTGCTATTATAGATGATATCCGTTACGTTGATGAATATGAATTTATTAAAAGAACTTTTCAACAAGAGCATATCACTCACTTTCATGTGATCAATCCTCATGCAAAACCAGAACCTCTTTATGAAAATGACCAATTAAAAGATTTAGCTGATTATCATATCATCTCAAGAAGAGTAATTAATTTCAAAAAAGACAGTAAAAATAATGAATAAAAATTAATCATAACTAAATTCTATTTTATAGAAATTTAATCTAACTTACTTTTTAGTTATTTGTCATTTTAATCATTTATTTACTTTGGCATTTTTAATTTTAATAAGTATTTTTGCAGCTTTACTTATTTTGCAATTATGAATGCGACATAAAACAACATTAAACTGAATTTGAATATTATATATTACTCTCTATTGAGATCATTTTTATCTGTAGAATTATTTTTAGTATCTTTATCTTCCTGGCTATCTGTTTTTGCACTATTATCTCTTTCTGATTTAATTTCATCTGAGACTTTATCCTCAGTCTTAACATCTTCTTTTAGAGCGCTGTTGTTTTGATTATTATTTTTGTTATTATCTGAATTTAAAATTTCATCGCTTGAATTTTTTTGCATTGGTGTTTCTTTGTTATCATTTCCTTTTTCATTACTAATAATAGCACTAGCATCTGCCGTAAGAGCCTTTGGTCTAAAATAAATAGCTGTGCCTACTTTAATCCTATCAGGATTCATGATTTGTGGATTTTCTTTCCAGAGAACTCGCCAGTCTTTTGCTTTACCAAATACAACTTTAGATATTTGATAAAGAGTATCTCCTTTTTTTACAATTATTTTTGCCTTAGGAGCATTTTCGTATGTTTCTGCAAATATTTTTGATCTATCAGTCACTGTATAGTAAATAACATCACCGGCATAAATTTTATTTGCGTCTATAAGATGATTTAATTCTGCAATTTTTTTCCAAGATTTACTTTCTCCGTAAATTCTTTTACTAATTTTCGCCAAATTATCTCCCGCTTTTACATAGTAGGGCATTAATATTTCTTGATTTGCAGGAGGAACAAGGCCTTCCGCATAATCTGGAGATAATTTATTATTAGGCTCTTCTTTAACTTCAGCTGTAATTTGAGGAGTTTCTTTATTATTTTCTGATGAAGTCATACACCCATATAGTGCTAGGGATAGGAGTATTCCAATGAGTATAGATTGACATTTTCTATATTTAGTCGCAATTCTTTGCATAAAATTATTCTTCATGGCACATTTTATCCCCAAACTGTAAATTTCTTTTACTTGGCCATTATCGGACTTGATAAAATGAAGTTGAATACTTTAGGCATATATGAGTGTGCCACGTTTTTGACTAAATGTTAAAAAAGACACTCAAATCAATTACTTTTGAAACCAAAATGAGGTTTTCAATGAATCAAGAATTCAATCACATTACCGTATTAAAGAACGAAACAATAGAAAATATACTCTCTTTAGAAAAGTTATTGAATCATAATACGGAACAAAAATTGATCATAGTCGATGCCACATTAGGAGGCGCAGGACACGCTTCTCATTTAGTAGAGCGTATAGCAAATGACAAATTATTTCCTAATTTTAAACTGCATATTGTTGGATTTGATCAAGATATTTCTGCATTAAATTTCTCAAATGAGAAGCTAAAAAACCTAAAAAACACATATAAAAATTTTACTTTTTCACTATTTAATGAAAATTTTAAAAATCTTTTCGATGTTATGAGAACAAATTTTCCTGGGCAAAAAATACATGGGCTCTATGCTGATTTTGGTGTGAGTTCTCCCCAATTAGACAAAGGAACTCGAGGATTTTCACTCATTCACGATGGCCCTATCGATATGCGCATGGATACCAGTAAAGAATTTACTGCAAAAGATTTACTAGAAACTTATTCCGAAGAAGATCTCATTCGTCTTTTTTTCGAATATGGCGAGGAGCCCAAAGCAAGAAAATTAGCAAAAGCCATTGTCCAAGATCGAAAATTAAAAAAATTGCCCCTGGAAAGTACAGTTGAGCTTGCAAAATACATCAAACAAGTTCTTGCCTATCCAAACAGCCGCATACACCCTGCAACAAGAGCTTTTCAGGCTCTCCGCATAGAAGTCAATAAGGAGCTAGAATCCATTCATCAACTCCTACAAAATGTGCCTAAGCTTATGGCACTCCATAGCAAAGTTGCTTTTATTTCCTTCCACTCCCTTGAAGATCGCATTGTAAAGCATGCCATGCGGAATTGGCAAAAAGGAAAAAATGCACTTGAAAAACAAAACAATAAAAAAGAATTTTCTATCCCCTTGCATATGCAGCTTCATTTAGAAGAAAATCATAATAGTAGCTTTGGGAAGGAAGTCCCCCGTGGCGGAATCACAGCTTCTGAAGAAGAATGTCAAATTAACATCCGATCCCGTTCCGCACGACTGCGCTGTTTTGAATTTTCTAAAGAAGTGGAGTCTTGATCTATGCTAAAATTTTTCAAAGGATTTGATGCTATTATTGCAATTATTTTTTTAACTATTATTGTAGGTGTAATTGTAATTACAATGAGATCAAAAACATATTCAGTTGGTTATGAAATCGCGTCCTTAAAGTCAAAAGAAAAATCATTGCGACAAAGACAAATTGAATTGCTATCTGATTTAGCATCAACTGAGAGAAATGTGCGAGACAATTTGCTTTCTCAAAAAGACAATTTTGGAAAACCCAAATATATTTTACCCGATCCCAAACGCGTTTTAAGATCAGAGCAAGTGTTACACTAATTTAAAGGTAACAAAATGGTAGGAAAATCAATTAATGAATCGAGTGTATTTAAAAGAATAAGATACTATTTTGACCCAACCAAAATAAAAAATGAACCCAATTTCAATATTCGTGCTTACGCTATGGCCGCTATTTATTGTTTATTTTTGACTTTAATACTCATCCGATACGCTTGGATTACTTTTTTTCCTACTCCACTACGCACAAGACTCATTGAAACAGGATCGAGGCAATTTGAAACAAATTTAACATTAGCAAAACCAAGAGCCACAATAACCGATCGCAATGGACGAGTTTTAGCAGTCAGTATTTCTAGACCGAGTATTTTTTTATTAACAAGAAAAATGCCAGAAGATGTTGAAATATTAAAAAAAGTAGCACATCAAATTCAAGTTCCCCTGAACACATTAATTGCTTATTCAGATGAAAAAAGGAACTTTATTTGGCTAAGAAGACAAATCAGCCAATCCGAATTTAATAAAATGGGATCTTTAAAAAAATGGCAAGATTTTATTGGTGTGATTGATGAGCCGAAACGTGTTTATCCAGAAAAAGACCTCGCTTCTCAACTCATTGGTTTTGTAGGAACAGACGGAAATGGTCTCGAAGGAATTGAAAAAATATACAATTCTCGCTTGAATATAAAACCCATTAAATCAGAAGTCATGAAAGATGCCAGGGGACGCCTTGTCATGGTAACACCAAATGATGCCTCTAAACCAGAACAAAAAGCACCTAATCTCAAACTTTCCATAGATCTTTCCATTCAAGAATTTGCTCAAAATGCCTTAAGAGAAGGAGTGATCAAATCGAAAGCAAAAGGCGGTAGTGCTATTGTCATGGATGTACAAACAGGTGAAATTTTATCTATGGCAAGTTATCCTACTTATGACTTAAATAGCCCCCCTGAAAATGATCCTTCTTCACGCCGACTACGTCCTGTTATGGATGCCATAGAATTAGGATCAGTAGTAAAACCAATGTGGATTTCTAAAGCACTTGACCTAGGATTAATTAAACAAGATACAAAAATTTATGCCGAAAATGGTCAAATGACTTTGCCCGGAGGAATCATTCATGATACTCACGCACACGGATGGATTACACCGGAAGAAATATTAAAAGTAAGTAGCAATATTGGTGCTTATAAAGTCGTTCAAAAATTAGGGCGCGATACCTTTTATGATGCACTGATGAAAATTGGTTTTGGACGTCAACCGGGCACAGGTTTACCAGGCGAATGGGGCGGAAGAATAAAAAAAGTGAGTACATGGCGCGAAATGAATTTTGCAAACATGGCTTTTGGACAAGGTTTTGCCATATCTCCCTTACAACTTGCCCATGGGCTTTCCATAATTGTTGGCGATGGCGTTGATCATGGTGTTAACTTAATTGCTATCGATGAAAAAAATGAAAATGATTTAATTGGCCCTCCTCTAAAATATATCAATCCTAAAACAAGCAAAACCATTGCAGAAATGATGGAATCTGTCGTTGAAGAAGAAGGCGGAACAGGTGCTCCTGCGCGCATTCCGGGGATTTTAGTTTCAGGAAAAACAGGCACGGCACAAATTTGGTCAAGTAAAGATCATGCTTACTCAGGAAGAACAGCTGTATTTGAAGGCGTTATTCCTTCTGATGATCCCAAACTAGTCATCGTTGTTGTCATCGATGAAGCAGGAGTGAGACCCGCCTATGGAGGCCCTCTTGCGGGACCTGTATTTGCAGAAATTGGAAAAAAAACAGTAGAGTACTTAAATTCACAAGGAATTTATAACGTCAAAAGCTATGAAAATGCCTATCTCAAAAAAAACAAGAAAAATATTTCTGACATACAAAAAAAATCTGACAATACAGTCTTAATTCAGCCAAAACAAAAAGAGACACAAACAAAGGAATTTTAATTCAATGTCGCTTCCGTTAAAACTAGAACTCCCCCTTATTTCTTTAAAAGAAGTTATTGTCATATTTGAACAATTTAATCTAATAATCAAAAATAAACCAAGCTTAAGCAAAAATACAAAGAAATTTAATTTAATTATAAATTCAAAAGATTTAAATTCCTATTCTGAAAAAAAGAATGAATACAAAAAAAACTCTTTTATCTATATTGCGCGCGCAGGTAAAAAATTTGATGGGCATTTATTAGCTGAAGATATTTTAAATTCGGATAATTATATTATTGGAAATCCGGAAAACATAAAAATACTTGCATTTAAGCACAATTATTCAAATGAAAAAATTGACTTTATATTATCGCACGAAAATTTTATTCCTGTTCATAACATTGAAAAATCAATTTATATATTACTTGAAAATCAATTTAAAATTGAAAAAAATAATTTTTTTTCAATTGGGGTTACCGGTACAAATGGCAAAACCTCTGTAGTACAAATTTGTTCACAAATATTAAGTATATTATCCAATAATACTAATGTTCGAATTGGTACTTTAGGAATTCAATTTGGCTCCGAAACTTTAGAGGGAAGCCATGTAACCACACCTGATTATCCTTCACTTTTACAAATATTAAATCTTTCTCAAATAAATAATATAAGCGATATTATAATGGAAGTCACATCACATGGGTTGATGGAGAATAGATTAGGCAACTGGAGTATAGATGCTGCAATTTTTACGAATTTGACACAAGATCATCTTGACTACCATGGAAATATGGAAAACTATAGAAATGCAAAATTAAAATTATTTACTGAAATTCTTAAAGAAACAGGAACTGCTATCATATGCACCCACAATTCGGAATGGAAGGAATTTGCACAAAAGGCAGCCGGTTCTCAAAGAAAATTAATTGGCGTTGGTTTTGAAGATAATGCTGAACATTTTATATCTTTATTTGATAAAAAATATAAATCACTCTATTATATTAGCATTACAAACCAAAAATCATCTCTTTCTGGAGTTTCAGGAGTTTTAAGGTTACAAAATCAACTTCAAACTATTGAAACTGCAGAATTTCACGCCGCAATTATAGGTGAATTTCAATTTGATAATTTGCTTTGTGCTATCGCGGCATGCCTGAGTAAAGGATATTCCCTTCGCGAAATTTCTCAAACATTAAAGCATATTAAAAATATTCCAGGCAGACTTGAAATCATTCACTCAAATAACAAAAACAAATCCCCTACTGTACTTATTGATTACGCACACTCCCCCGATGCCCTTGAAAAAGCCATTCAAGTTTGCAAAAAGGTATTAAATCAAGAAGGACGCGGAAAACTAATAACCGTATTTGGCTGCGGGGGAGACAGAGATAAAACAAAGAGATCCCTTATGGGACAAATTGCCTCATCACTCTCCGATGAAGTGATAATCACATCGGATAATCCAAGAACAGAAGAACCAAATAAAATTATTGATGATATTTTTGCGGGAATTGTAAATCAGAATCACTGTAAAAGAGAAGTCGATCGAAAAAAGGCAATTCAGCTTGCCATTCATTCTGCAAATAAATTTGATCTTATTCTTGTTGCGGGAAAAGGACATGAGGATTATCAAATTATTGGTAATACAAAATACCCGTTTTCTGATGCGCAAATTGCACTTTCTATATTACATGGGGAGAACTAAACAGGATGATCTACTTACTTATAATGAAACTTATTATGATCAATCCAAAATTTTCTGGATTAAAAGCGTTCTCCTATTTATCAAGTCGCGCCATCTTGGCTCTTATTACAAGTATTGTAGTTTCCATGTTTTTATATCCTAAAGCAATTCGAATTTTAAGATCTTTAAAAGCAGGACAACCCATTCGTGAACTTGGCCTTGAAGAGCAAATGCTTAAAAAAGGTACTCCTACAATGGGGGGAATCATTATTATATTTGCAACACTTTTAAGTGTTATATTATGGATGGATCTTACAAATCGGCATTTCATAACACTATTAATTGTTACAGTTGGTTTTGGCTATGTTGGATTTCTTGATGATTATTTAAAAATAACCCAAAAAAACACCGCAGGATTATCAAGCAAAAAGAAAATGCTTGGACTTTTGATATTTGGAACAGCAGCAATTTCTTGGCATTTATGGTCTTCGTTTCATTTGTCAGTACCCATTTCTTACACATTATACCCAACTTCTGTAAATATACCATTTTTAAAAAATGTGATAATTAATCTCGGCATCTTTTATGCACCGTTCGCTATTTTAGTTATTGTTGGAACAAGTAATGCTGTTAATTTAACAGATGGCTTAGATGGGCTTGCTATAGGTCCCGTAATCACATGCGCTCTCACTCTCATGATACTGAGTTACGTAACAGGAAATATTGTTGT
This sequence comes from Silvanigrella aquatica, assembly GCF_001907975.1. Classification (NCBI taxonomy): domain Bacteria; kingdom Pseudomonadati; phylum Bdellovibrionota; class Oligoflexia; order Silvanigrellales; family Silvanigrellaceae; genus Silvanigrella; species Silvanigrella aquatica. The sequence goes on along the minus strand of NZ_CP017834.1, from coordinate 80,021 downwards.
TTCAAAATATCTCTATTATCACACCATTCCAGGATCAGGAGAAATTAGCGTCTTTCTTTCTGCACTCATAGGAGCTTCTATAGGATTTCTTTGGTACAATACCTTCCCTGCGCAAATTTTTATGGGGGACTCGGGAGCATTGGCTCTGGGAGGGATTCTAGGAACCGTTGCCGTCATCACGGGTCACGAAATTTTACTTGTACTTATGGGTGGGATCTTTGTAGCAGAAGCATTGAGTGTCATTATTCAGGTGGCATCCTTTAAAACACGAGGCAAAAGAGTATTTCGCATGGCTCCCGTTCATCACCATTATCAAAAAAAAGGATGGCCGGAGCAAAAAATTACTGTTCGAATTTGGATAATCAGTTTTATACTTGCACTTTTAAGTATTCTTACTCTGAAATTAAGATAGAAAGTAACTAAAATGAGTTTTCGCCATGACATTAAAAATTTAAATTTTTTTATAGCTGGAGCTGCAAAAAGCGGAATTTCAGCTGCAAAGTTATTAAAAAAACATGGTGTTAATGTTTTCATTACTGATGACAATCCATTATTAAATGAAATTCAAAATGAATTAATTGAATTAAATATTCCCTTTGAACAAAATGGACATTCCTTTGAAAAAATAAAAAACGAATGCGATATTATGGTTTTATCTCCAGGAATTATGCAAAGTAAACCAATATCATTACTTTGTAAAAAAAATAATATTCCAGTCGTTAGTGAAATTGAAGTGGCCTCTTGGTTTATGAGTACAGATGATATTTGTCTTGCTGTTACAGGAACAAATGGCAAAAGCACAACAGTTCATTATTTAGCACAACTTGTTGCACAATCTCAATATAATACAAAAGCATGTGGAAATATTGGGACTTCACTCTCACAGACTTTATTAGAGTTTCCAAATACAAATTTATTTGCAATGGAATTAAGTAGCTATCAACTTGAGACAACATATTCTATAAGACCTTTATGTACAGCATTGCTAAATTTACAAAACGACCATTTAAGTCGTTATGAAAATTTAGAAGAATATTTAAAAGCAAAATGGCGTCTTATTTTATTAACTCACGACTCAGGAATTGCCATAATTGATAAAAAAATTATGAAGTTGGTCTTAAAGTTAGGTCTAAGTTTACCACGCGCTCGTGTCATTTTATTAGAGGAATCAGTTCAAGATGAAAATAATTTTACAAAATCTAAATTAAATAATTTAATCGATAAATTTGAATTTTCAAAAACATTACCTTGCCCTACATACCAAGAATTAAATAATTTAGAATTTGAAAATTTAGTTTTTTTAAATAATTTTGAATTTGTTTATGCAAAATATAACTTTGAAAATGGACATATTAACATTTCAATTAATTTAAAAAATCTACAAAAAAAATGGACTATTGAAAACTCATGCCTTCCTGGTCAGCATAATATGACAAATATTCTTTGTGCAAGTTTAATGGCTCTGCATATAGGCATTTCAGAAAATATTATTTTAAATCAATGGAGCGCGACGTCATCAAAATATGAACATTTGCCACATCGTCTTGAAAAAATTTCAAATGGAATAACAATATATAAGGATAATAACCGTAAAGAAAAAAAACTACTTATTATTAATGACTCAAAAGCTACTAATGTTGAAAGCACTCTTGTGGCATTGAACTCTTTCCAATCGCCCATTCGCTTGCTGCTTGGTGGTGAACCGAAAGGCGATAGTTACTTACCTATTACCCCTTATTTTACAAAAAATTTAGTTAAAGTTTACCCTTTTGGTAAAGCAAAAAATTTAATTTCAAACGAATTATTGAAAAGTAAAAACTATATCGCAAAATCCTCTGATAATCTCATTTCTGCCGCAAATTTAGCTCTAGATGAAGCAAAAGAAAATGAAATCATATTATTATCCCCTGGGTGTAGTAGTTTTGATGAGTTTCAAAATTTTGAACACAGAGGTCATGTTTTTCGCAAATGGGCTCTCTCTCATTTAAAGGAAAATCATCGTGAACTTAACTGAAAAAGAATTATTAAATAAAAAAAACTTTAAAAATGAAGAAATTGAAAATATACTCGATGTCTCTAAACCTAGTACCTGGATGACCTATGGTGGGAATGTCCTTTGGGTTCCCGTTATCGCTCTGACTGGTTTTGGAATTTTATTTGTTTATAGCTCCTCTTCTGTATATTCTGCGCAACATTTTGGAACAGAATTTTATTATGCAAAAAAACAAACTTTTTATTTAATACCTGCCCTCATTGCTGCCCTTATTGGAGCTAAGTTTCCATTGGAAACATTCTACAAATATATTAAATATATATTTTTTGGTTTAGTTATAATGGCTTTTGCAACGCATCTTCCATATATTGGACGCACAGTAAGTGGAGCCCCTCGATGGATTAATCTATGGATTCTTCCTCCATTACAGCCCTCAGAATTTTTAAAAGTTTTTGCCATACTTTATTTAACGTGGATTATCACTTCAAAACCTGGATTTTATCAAAAAAATGAGCCCTTTCGTTTGCCTAATTGGATGGAATGGGGATGCCTTGGATTAGCTCCTATTTCCATTATTGCTCAAAAAGATTTTGGAACAACTGTTGTTGTTATATCAGGTATTGTTAGCATATTATTTATGAATGGATTACCAAAAAGATATTTTGCAGGAATTTTTGGAGTATTAATTTTTGGATTGACATCAGCTATATTGGCTGAACCTTACCGTATAACACGTATCATGACATTTTTAGATCCCTTTAAAGACCCCCTTGGTTCAGGATTTCAAGTCATTCAAAGCTTTGTAGCTGTTGCTAATGGCGGATTATTTGGAAGAGGTATTGGGGAAAGTCAACAAAAATTATTTTTCCTTCCCGAAGCTCATACCGACTTTATTCTCGCAGTTATTACAGAAGAAATGGGATTTATTGGCATATTAGTGTTAGCAATTTTATATTCTGTATTATATTATGCCATTCTAAGGCTTGTTTTATATGGCAAAGATTTACGCGATCGCCTTCTTGCTACAGGTGCTTTTGCCATGCTGGTAACAACGACCATTATTAACATGGGTGTTGTTGCGGGCGCTTTACCGAACAAAGGTTTGCCACTTCCTTTTATTTCAAATGGCGGCACGGCATTAATAGCAAACTTTTTTATTATTGGACTTATGTCACAAATATCAAGAAGAATTTATACTCAAAATAATAATTCGATTTAAGGTTTATAAAATTATGTTTAATGCAATTAAAAAAATTCACTTTGTTGGTATTGGTGGTAGCGGCATGTCCGGAATTGCTGAAGTTCTCCTTAACTCAGGCTATAAAGTTTCAGGAAGTGATATTAAAAAATCTCAAATTACAGAAAAATTAAAACACATGGGAGCCAAAATATTTATTGGCCACCAGCCAGAAAATATTAAAGATGCGCAAGTATTAGTTGTAAGCAGCGCTATTAATAAACATAATCCTGAAATCATAGAAGCGCAAAATTCTCGTATTCCTATTATTCATCGCAGCGAAATGTTAAGTGAATTAATGAGATTAAAATATGGTGTTATTGTAGCAGGAACCCACGGGAAAACAACGACAACAAGTATTCTAGCCTCCTCCTTACATGATGTAGGTCTCGATCCCACTGTTGTCATTGGCGGTAAATTAAATTCATTTGAAAGCAATGCTAAACTAGGAAAAGGTGATTTATTTGTAGCTGAAGCAGATGAAAGCGACGGAAGTTTTTTAAGACTCACTCCGACTATTGCCATTATTACAAATATAGATAGAGATCATCTTGATCATTACGATAAACTCGAAGATATTGTAAAAGCATTTGAAACATTTCTTGATAAAGTTCCTTTCTATGGGGCTGTCTGCGCCTGCATAGACGATCCCATTGTGCAACTTGTAATACCTAAAATTAGACGGAAATTAATAACGTATGGCTTGCGTCAAGATGCAGATGTATCAGCAACAGATAAAGTAACAAACGGAATGATAACAACATATACTCCTGTCGTTTTTGGAAAATCATTTCCCAAAGTCACTTTAAAAATGCCAGGGCAATATAATTTAACAAATTCATTAGCTACTTTTGCAGTTGCAACTTTACTTGATTTAGATATAAATAAAATATGCAAATCCATATCTCAATTTGAAGGCGTACAACATCGATTTACAGTTATTGGTGATATCAATAATTTTTTAATAGTGGATGACTATGCTCACAATCCTAAAAAAATTGAAACCGTTTTAAAAGGTACAAAAGAAAGCTTTCCTGATCGAGAAATCATAGCAATTTTTCAACCACACCGTTATTCCAGACTTAAATATCAAATGGATGAATTTTCTCGATGCTTTCACGATGCTGACCGCGTTATTATTACACCTATTTATTCTGCTGGTGAACAAGAAATTCAAGGCATTGATACCCCTCACATTGCACATCAAATTAAATTAAATAGTTTTAATAATACATCAAATTCAACTATAATTGCTGATAATTTAAATCATGCAAGCGATAAAGTATTTGAAATTTTAAAATCAATAGATCCTCAAAAAGGTGCTGTCGTTTTGACATTAGGTGCTGGAGATGTCCGACAAGTTGGGCATTTGTTATTGGAGAAATTAAATTTTGAGCGTAAATAAAAAACAAAGAAAAGTTAATTTGCTTGCTTCTCAAAAAATTGATTTAAGAAGCCGCAAGGGAACTAAGAAGCAAAAAAAACCCAATTTCAATAAATGGTATTTATTAGCTTTATTTTATTTATACGTTTATATAAAAAAATCAATTTCATTTGTTTTTTTATTCTTTAAAAGCAAACCACGCTTGACTTACATTCTATCAATTTGTATACTTTGTCTTTCTTTTATTAAAATTGGAACTTATTTTGTAGGAACATATAGTGAAAAAATACTTCCCACACACATTCAAATTGAAACTGATAATAAGCAAATAACTCACATTTTAAATACAGAAATACAACAAGAACTTGATAAAGCTATAAAAGCAAATGAAAAAAGATCGGAATTTATTCATAGAATCAACTCAATTTTAGCTTCAAAAGATATCATTGATCAATACTGGATTCGACTTGGACTAGATGGAAAATTACAAATAAATGCCATAATGCAAATTCCTATTATGCTTATCGAAGCAAAAAATGGAGAACGTTATATTATTAGTAATAATATGAAAATTATTGCTAAAAATCCTTTACCCCAAGATTACGCTTCTTTACTAAAGCTAGAAGCACCTGAATTGAAAATAAATTGGAAATCCAAAAATTCAAATATAAAAAATAAAAAAAACAATAAAATTGATTCGAACAATTCCTATATTGAAACAAATAGCTCAGTCAATTTTCCATGGCTGATGTCTCAAACACGCTTTATTAATTCTGAAATGCTCAAAATCGGGACAGGATATTCATTGGCTAAAATCGCTTGGGATTCCAACTCCGGATTCACATTAAAAATAAATCGAAATAATCAATTATTATCTCAAAAAAACACTGAAAATAACAATACTAAATTATTAAAAAATACTGAAACAATAAAACCTCAAAATGACAAAATTGATAGTGATTTTTTCTTAGCGCTGCTCGGAGAAAACAACATAAATGAAAAAATGGAAAGATTAAAAAGAATTCTTCAAGAGCTTGGAAATAAAAATATTTATCCTAATAAAATCGATCTCGACTTTACCGATAAGGCGAGTTTTAAATTTCAACCCCCAAATCCAAAATCTAGCCAAATGTGATTTTTAATCCTTGCTAATGACTTTTAATTTTTGTTTGTGTAAGTTTATAGAGAGCGCGTTCACAAAATGCTTTTTAAACATTTTGCATGCAAAGTTAAATTGACATGAAAACATCTCTTAATAAAAATATTTGTATTTCACTTTCCCTTGGTTCAACACATACGAGCCTTATTGCTGCGAGCTATGAAAACAAATTTGCCCATAGCTCAAACGATGATCTCTTTTCAAACGATAAAGATTCTTCGCGCCTTCAAATTTTAGGAGCAGCTCGTATTGCTAACAATGGAGCAATAAAAAAAGGAGTGGTATCAAGTATTGATGCCGTTACGGCTTCCATTTTGGAAGCCATCGATGAAGTGGAAAGACAATCAGGAATTGAAATTGAATCTGTTCGTGCTTGCATTGCAGGAACCGCTGCTCAGTTCGATAATCATATTGAAACATGTTCCATTAAAGGCGAAGAAATTCGAGTTTCCGATTTGGAAAGAGTTTCTGCCGCTGTCAGAAATCAAAAACCCCCTATGGGTTATGACTTTATTCATATGATCCCAAGCTCATATTCTGTCGACGGCAAACATGGAATTCAAAATCCTATTGGAATGCAAGGCTCATCCCTTTCCATCATGCACCACAGAGTATTCTATCCTCAAGCCGATTTACACAACATTGTAAGAGCCTGTAATAACGCGGGAGTTCGCGTACAAAGTTTTGCTTTCGAACCTCTCGCTGCGGCAGAAGGTATTTTAACTAAAGATGAAAAAGAATTTGGCTGCATATCATTGTCAATTGGTGCTCATTTAACACACGCTGCTGTTTATTTAGGAAATATTCCTGTTTATTCAAAAGAATATCCTATTGGATCACATCATATTACAAAAGACCTCTCGATTGGATTAAGAACAACTCAAGCCGAAGCCGAGAGAGTAAAAAAAGAACTTGGTAAAGCTATTGAGTTTTCTACAAAAGATGCAAATGAAAAAATTGAAATAGGCAGCACTGACGGTAACACAACACGTTTTGTCACAAGAAAAGAAATAAATCTCGTTATTGAGCCCCGAGTAAGAGAAATTTTAAATACAATATACGCTGACTTAAAAAGATCAAAACTTATAACCCGGACATCCAAAGGAATTGTGCTTTCAGGAGGCGGTGCTCTTTTAAGTGGAATGGCGCTGGCAACTGAAGAAATATTTTCATTACATGCACGCGTTGGAATGCCCATAAATATTGCTGGAGCAACAGAGGGACTAAAATCGCCAATTTGGGCTGCAGGAGTGGGTACTTTATCTACTCTTTTTGCAACAATTCATGGTGAAAATTCAGTATTTCAAACTGAAGAATCTTCTGGAATTGGTTCATTCGCAACAAAAATATGGCATAGATTAAAAGAACCATTTGCTTCAAGATAATTATTAATATTAATATGTTATGAAAAACATGGAGGATTTTAAAAATGAGTGATAGAGCGGATAAAAATAACAAATATTCATCAAACGCTATCATAAAAGTAATTGGAGTTGGTGGTGGCGGTGGAAACGCTCTCAATACAATGATTGAATCAGGATTAACAGGCGTCGAATTTATTGCTGCCAATACCGATGTCCAAGCTCTTCAATCAAACCTCGCTCCCATTAAAATTCAACTCGGTAGAGAATTAACAAAAGGTTTAGGTGCAGGTGCAAACCCAGAAATGGGTCGCAATGCCGCTCTTGAAGACAAAGCTATTTTACAAGAAGTGCTAAGTGGCTCTGATATGGTTTTCGTAACAGGAGGCATGGGCGGCGGAACAGGAACAGGTGCTGCTCCTATTATTGCACAAGTAGCACGGGAATTAGGCGCACTGACTGTGGGCGTCGTAACGAAACCTTTTACATTCGAAGGTAAAAGAAGAAAGCAACAGTCAGAACATGGTATTCAGGCTTTACGCCAATCGGTGGATACCCTCATCACAATTCCAAACCAGCGTCTGCTTAGCATTGCTCCCCCAGAAATGTCTATGCTTGAAGGATTTAAACTTGCTGATGAAGTTCTATTAAATGCTGTAAAAGGCATTTCAGATATCATTAATATTCCAGGACGAGTGAACGTCGACTTTGCCGATGTAAAAACAATTATGTCGGAAATGGGCATGGCACTCATGGGGATTGGCACAGCAACAGGCTCAAATAGAGCGGCTGAAGCGGCACGGGCTGCTATTAATTCTCCACTTCTTGAAGACATAGATATAGAAGGCGCAACTGGAATTTTAATTAATATCACAGGAACAAGCTCAATGACTCTTCATGAAATTAGTGAAGCGTCCACTCTCATTCAAGAAGCGGCACATGAAGAAGCCAATATTATATTTGGTGCTGTTATTGATGAATCTATGAGCGACACTATCCGTGTCACTGTGATTGCAACTGGTTTTGATCAAGCGCGCGTGTCGTTTCCTGACACGGCTCACGGATTTGCCAATTTACCTCCGCAAGGACAATTCATTCCGCAAAACGTCACAAATCAAAATCCTCAGCAAGCATTTGCTGGTATGAATTCGCAACGCCCCCAATCCGGTTTTACGCAAAATATTCCTGCAGTAAATCCCTACGAGGTCAGGAGTCCAAATCAAGGAATTCCGCAACAACAACATTCTCAATCGCAATTCAACCAACAACAAAGTGCGCCGAACCATTTTCAAAGGCAACAATTCGGAAGAGAACATCAACCTGGATTCAATAATTCAGGTATGAATTCACAAAACACAATTGCAAATAATAGACCAATTAATTCACATGAAATAAATAATTCTCATACAACTCAACAAACTAGTAATCTTTTTAGAAACACTAATATTTCAAATACCGAAGCAAGATCTCCCATAACACAGAATTCTGCTTCTCAATCTCAATCAAAAGTTCATGAAAATCCAATGACTTCATCTTGGACAAATCAGCATCAAAATCAACAGAGTCAACAAAACTCTAAAAATGAAAACAGTTCTGATCTTGAAGAGTTGACCAAATGGACTTTCGATATGGCAAATCAACAAAATGCAGCTCATAAATCACATGAAACAAATAAAGTGATGGGCGCTTCTGCGACAAAAAATGAGGAGCACTCTCAGGAAGATGCCGCGGAAACAGCTTTAAAACTCGCTAAAGAGTTATCTGATATTGAAATTGATGATTCTGATTTTGAAACGCCTGCATTTATGCGCAGAAAAGATGATTCACACCGTAACGCTTGAAAATAAGCTCATTGCTTTTTTTTCTTTTTCCTCAGCACTTGAGAGAGATATCGATTGCCTATATTCTAAAATAGCTAAATAAATAAGCCATAATAAAAACTTTCCATCATCTCTCGACCTTATATTGTAAAATCTTTCCAAAGATACAGTTAATAATATACCTTTTACTCTCAATTTTTTATTATTATTCTGGATTTTATTATGAATATTTTGCACATCTCCAGCTAATGAATTGTAAAATGGAAAATTCTCTTCATTTTTATTTTTGACAGCATAAATTGAATTAGAAAGTTCCATTATTTTTTGCTCAATACCTTCTAAATACTTTTCTTGACTAATAAATAAAGAAGGAAAAGATTTTAAAATAGAAGGCACAAAACTAAAAATACTCATTTTTTTTATCTCAAATAAATCTTGGCCACACAAAGTATTTAAAAGAGTCATACAGGGAGGAGAAGAAAACATAGAAATTGATGAAGAACTATTTAATGAAACTTCATATAGCTGCTGAATGTTTTTAAAATACTCATATGTTTTGTCGACAATACTTATTAACTTTTTGTTATGATTATCAATTAAAGGCTCATGATAAAACCGAGGGCAACAAATTAAAAAATGAAAAGGTTCATTAAAAATTTTTTTAAGTATTTCTATTTGATTTAAAAAGTTTTTACTCGATAAAAAATGCCAGAAATCAATAATTATCATTATATTTTTTTTATGATTTCTAGAGATCCATTTATAAAAAAAATTAAAATCATCGTAATCAGAGCGAATAATTTCTTCAGGAAAAATATCTAAAAGAGAAATTGTTTTTTCATGAATAGATATTTGAATATAAAATTCTTTAATACTATGGTTTTTTTTTAGTAGTTTTGAACATTCAGCGACTAAATTTATGTTTCTGAAGCCCCAAAATAAAACCCCCGTTTTCATTTCATTGCTACTCCATTTTTTATTATTAAACGAATAAAACTAGATTACTTAATTTTGAAATTTTTTAATAATGCCCTCATCTCTTAAAATCCAATTGAGCAAAGAAACAGCTGATTCGCTCCACTCAAAGGCTCTACCATGGGCGCGCTCAACAATAAATTCTCGAGTTGATTTTGCTTTAAATAAATTTTTATAAAATTCAGAATCCTTTTTATCCAATAGCATTTTTTCAATTTGCTTTGACCAAACATTGAGATAACCCGACTCAATACCACACCAAAAATTATTTGGAAAAGTACCCTCAGGAAAATGATGATCGACAGCAGTAGAGGTTCGAAAAATGACAGGAGTTCCACTTAATGCGGCTTCTAAAGGAGGAAGTCCAAACCCTTCTGCAACGGAGGGATGTATTAATAAATTAGATAATCTATAGACTTCAGCTAATTCAGCATCTGAAAGAACAGGTAAAACAATAATTTTTAAATTTTCAAAAAATTTAATTTTTCCAATTTCCCTAACAGGGCCTTTTTTCATATAACCTGAAATTTCTTTTTGATCAGCTCCAATGCGAATAAACCATAAATTTAATGAGGCATCGGTTGCTGCTTTCATAACTGCTTGTGCGGCAATATCCCAACATTTATATTTTTGATTTCTACCCACTCCTAATACCCAATCACCTTGAAAAACTTTTTCAATAAAATAATTTAATTTCTCTGTGTCTTTTTCAAGAGAAAGATTTTCGATAAATTTTTTTCTTTTTGAATATAGTTTTTTCTCATCAGTAATTCGTGATTTACTTCCAAAACTCAGATCGACCGCATCTCCGATAACGTAAAGAGGTGCCGATCGTTTTTTCACCAATCCCTGAAGAATTTTTGCAGAGTGATTTGATACTGTAGTCACAAAAGGCAATCTATATAACGCTCTTTTGACTAAAAATCGAAACTGACGCTTAAATATAAAACCAACTCCTTTTACAGGCATAAAAGGAATACTGTCATGCACAACTTGAATCACGCGTTGCGCCATATTATTTCTTGAGACAAATAATGGCCTATCAAAATTGGCAGGTGCAAACCAAATAACATGATTACTTGTTAGCCTTTGAATTCTTTTTAGAGCAAAGGTTGGCCATAACCAAATAGGTTTATCATATGATTTTTGTAAAGAACCAGGCCCGCCACTCCAAAAAGAAGCTACTTGAGGATATTTATGGACAAGCTCAACAACCCACGGGGCGGGTTCAGACTTTGAAACAATTAAAATCTTTAATCGTTTTTTATTTTGAGTTAAAATATGCTTTCTTTTGTCAAGTTCAACCGCTAATGCTCTCGTTAATCCAATCACAAATCTTGAAATTCCAGAAACCACTCCTGATTGTGCTGACCTCGAATCAATAGCTAGCCAAACAATATCTGAAGAATTATCCTTGTAGTTAGCTTCATCTAATAAATCTTGTTGTGAGGCCATATTATTCACACCGCTTTTAAGATCCATCGAATAAAAAAGGAAGAGCTTTATTAAACTCTTCCATTAATACTAGCACACTAACAATAATAAAAATTGTAAAGTAATCACACTCCAATCAAAAAAATTACTGACAAAAGAAAAATCGATATCTTTTATACAGATTTCTTATCTTGGGAATTTTTACCACGATACAATTCTGCAGCTTCAAGACGCGCAAGTGCTCTGAGACGCGCTGCTTCCGCTCTTTTTACGTCGATATTTTCTGATGCTTTATCAGAAAGTCTTCCTTGCGCTCTTTCAAGAGATTTTTGAGCTCTATCAAAGTCAATCTGAGAAGCTTCTTCACCGACATCAACTAATAAGTTCACAGAGCCACCGGTAATTTCAGCAACTCCACCAGCAACTTTAAAAAAGCCTGAACTGTCATTTAGTGTATAAATAACAACTCCTGTTCCTACTGCAGAAACCATAGGAGCATGGCCAGGCAAAACCCCAATAACACCATTCTCAATCGGTAGGTAAAGCTCGGTCACACCCGATAGATCGAGGAGACGTTTATTGGGAGTTAAAATAACAACTCTCATATTGCCTTTTGTTTCGACCATAATAATTCAACACCCCAAATTAGACAGAAACGCCCATTTTCTTCGCTTTTTCTACAGCTTCGTCAATACTTCCAACCATATAAAATGCGGACTCAGGAAGATGATCCCATTTTCCTTCACACAGTTCTTTAAAACTGCGTACGGTGTCTGCAACTTTAACATAGCATCCTGGATTTCCTGTAAAGACTTCAGCAACATGGAAAGGCTGAGAAAGGAAACGCTCAATACGACGCGCTCTTGCCACAACAAGTTTGTCTTCTTCAGAAAGCTCATCCATACCAAGAATAGCAATAATATCTTGTAATTCTTTGTAACTTTGTAAAATTTGCTGAACTTTACGAGCGGTATTGTAGTGTTCATCACCTACAATTTGCGGATCAAGAATACGACTTGTCGAGTTCAAAGGATGCACGGCAGGATAAATCCCTTTTTCTGTTAAGGAACGATCCAAGTTTGTCGTAGCGTCAAGGTGCGCAAATGCAGTTGCAGGAGCAGGGTCTGTATAGTCATCTGCAGGAACATAAATAGCCTGAACAGATGTAATAGAACCTGTATTTGTCGAAGTAATACGCTCTTGAAGATCACCCATTTCGGTTGCTAAGTTGGGTTGGTAACCCACCGCAGAAGGAATACGACCTAATAAAGCAGAAATTTCAGCACCCGCTTGAGTAAAACGGAAGATATTATCTACGAAAAAGAGCACGTCTTGATTTTGTTCATCGCGGAAATATTCTGCAACAGAAAGACCCGAAAGGGCAACGCGCGCACGCGCTCCTGGCGGTTCGTTCATTTGTCCGTAGACAAGCGCCACTTTATCTAGAACTCCGGAATCCTTCATTTCATGATAAAGGTCATTTCCTTCACGCGTACGCTCACCAACACCCGCAAATACAGAGTAACCACCGTGTTGCTTCGCAATGTTGTTAATTAATTCCATAATAAGAACTGTTTTACCAACGCCCGCACCACCAAAAAGTCCAATTTTACCACCTTTTTGATAAGGCGCTAAGAGATCCACAACTTTAATGCCTGTTTCTAGCATTTCGAGTTTTGTACTTTGGCGTGTGAAATCAGGAGCCTTACGATGGATAGGATAGTGGTGTTCAGAAGGAACAGCACCCTTACCATCAATAGGTTCACCAACAACGTTTAAAATACGACCAAGAACGGCGTCTCCAACGGGCACAGAAATTTGCTCACCTGTATTGCGCACGGCAACACCACGGCAAAGACCTTCTGTTGAATCCATTGCAATTGTTCTGACTGTATTTTCACCGAGATGTTGAGCAACCTCTAATACAAGATTTTCATTTTCATTATTAATAGAAGTATTTGTTGTACGTAATGCGTAATAAATTTCAGGAAGGTTTCCATGCGAAAATTGCACGTCAACGACTGGTCCCATAACTCGAATAATTTTTCCTAATCCTGACATAAAAAACTCCAAATTTTTTAAAATTACAATGCCTCAGCACCGCTTATAATTTCAATAAGTTCCTTAGTAATTGCCGCTTGTCGAGCTCGTTGGTAAGTAATTTGGAGTTTGCGCTCCATTTCCTTAGCATTTCTCGTGGCATTATCCATTGCGGTCATTCGTGCACCGTGCTCACTAGCAATAGCCTCAAGAAGCGTTTGGAATAATCTTGAAGCCATATAACGAGGAACAACTAATGAAAGCAACTCATCCACTTCAGGCTCAAAAATGGGCTCAGCTTCAATGGAAGTAGCTCCAATATGAAGAGGCAACACGACATCAGAGGTTGGAGTTTGAGACATAGCAGACTGGAACTTATTATATACAACAACAAATTTTCCAATTTTACCATCTGAGTAAAGTTGAGCAAAAGCATTAGATAAACGTGTAGCCATAGCATGGGTTGGTTTATCAAATTGTGTCGTGATAGAAGCAAGCCCGTTTTCTGAAACTAAAACTTGCGGATTATTAAAATAATCATTTTCAGTCAGATAAAGAGGCTCGTCTTTGCTTTTTAATTGAAGTTTACGTCTACGGCTTAATATTTGTAATGCTTTTTTGCCTATACACACTGCCGCAACTTTAAAACCTTCAGACTCGAGTTCTGAAATTGTTTTAATTGCTTGCTTAGTCACATTGGCATTATAACCACCACAAAGACCTCGTTCTGACGAAATAACGAGTACCGCAGCCACTTTCGAAGAAGATGCGTTCATAAGCGGATGATTGCATCCACCGTTTAGAACTCCTGCAATTTTAGAAGTTAACTGTGCGAGTGAATGAGCATAAGGTCTTGAATTCACCACATTGTGCTGCGCACGTCCAAACTTCGCAGCAGAAACTAACTTCATGGCTTTTGTAATTTGCTGAGTGCCTTTAACACTCTTTATTTTACTGCGAAGATCCTTAAGACTTGCTGGCATTTGGCTCAAACCTCTTTGCGAAATCGTCAAGGGCTTTTTTAATTTCCGCTTGCAACTCGTTGTTCATCTTCTTACCGGATGCAATTTCATCTAAAATTTTCTTATGTGTAGCTTCAAAATAATTAAGCATTTGACGTTCAAAAGCACCTACAAAACGCACTTCAATATTGTCTAAATAGCCATTAATTGCCGCGAAAATCGTAAGAACTTGTTTTTCCATAGGCAATGGAGAATATTGAGCTTGCTTAAGCAGTTCGGTTAATCTTTGCCCACGGCTGATTTGCTTACGCGTAGCAGCATCAAGATCGGAACCAAATTGCGCAAATGCAGCTAACTCACGATATTGAGCCAACTCAAGACGAAGGTTTCCTGCCACTTGCTTCATAGCAGCTGTTTGAGCAGCGCCACCCACACGGGAAACTGAAAGACCCGCATTCACAGCAGGACGCATACCTGCATTAAATAAGTCGGCTTCAAGGAAGATTTGTCCATCCGTAATAGAAATTACGTTTGTCGGAATATATGCAGAAATGTCATTTGCTTGAGTTTCGATAATTGGAAATGCTGTTAGACTTCCTGCACCGAGCTCATCATTTAATTTACAAGCACGTTCAAGAAGACGGCTGTGAAGATAAAAAACATCCCCAGGATACGCTTCACGACCTGGCGGTCTGCGAAGTAACAAAGATAACTCACGATATGCTTGCGCATGTTTTGTTAAGTCATCATAGAAAACAACCGCGTGTTCACCGCGATCACGGAAATACTCACCAATAGTACAGCCTGTATAAGGCGCCATAAACTGAAGAGTTGCTGCTTCAGAAGCGCCCGCAACAACAATCGTTGTATACTCAAGAGCTCCTGCGCGGCGTAATTTTTCAACAACCTGAGCAATAGTCGAGTATTTTTGTCCAATAGCGACATAAACACATTTCACACCATTGCCTTTTTGATTGATAATCGTATCGACAGCAATCGCTGTTTTACCTGTTTGACGGTCACCAATGATAAGCTCACGTTGTCCACGTCCAATGGGAATCATGGAGTCAATGGACTTAATTCCAGTTTGCATAGGTTCATGGACGCTCTTACGTGCCATAATACCAGGGGCTTTGGTTTCAACAACAGCTGTTTCAGTCGTGTTGAGATCGCCAAGGCCATCAATCGGTTCACCAAGAGCGTTGATGACACGACCTAATAGCTGTGGTCCCACGGGAATACTGTTTACTTTGCCCGTACGACGCACTTGCATGCCTTCGCGTACTGTATCGGCGCCTTCAAAAACAGCAACGCCCACACTTGATTCTTCGAGGTTAAGAACAATTCCTTTTACCCCGTTTTCAAATTGAATCAGCTCGCTTATCATTGCTTTTTCAAGACCAAAAATGCTCGCCATGCCGTCTGCAATAGAAACAACGCGTCCTACTTCAGACACATCCGCCTTTTGACCAAAAGCCTGAATTTTTTGTTTTAATAATTCGCTAATTTCATCAACTCGGATACGCTCCATGAATTCAACTCCTAACTCAAAGACTCTTTAAGATTCAAAAGACGAGACCGCAAACTCGCATCTACGTTTGTATTTCCAACTTTAATAATGAAACCAGAGCGCAATGACTCATCCACTTCGGCCTCAATAATAATTTTTTTATTTAATGCAGACTCAAGAACAGAACTAAAATCAACCGTTCCCGCGTCGTTAAGATGACTTGCCGAGATAATTTTAACTCGAGCAACACCTTTGTGCTCATCCGCTTTAAGCAGAAAGTTTTTTAACACAGCAGGAAGCTCAGAAAAACGATTATTTTCAAGCATGATCTTTAAAAAACCGAATAAATCTGTTGGTATTTTCTTACCTCCAGAAAATACTTTATCCAAAACAGTATCAAGAAGACTGATTTTTTCTTCATAAGATAAAGTTGGATTTATAAAAAAAGATCTCATTTTCTTATCAAAAACGGACAATAATATGCGAGAACAATCTATATATTGATCAAATAGACTGGAATCCTCTTTATTTGCCGCGTCAATGGCGCATTCAAAAAGCGCATTTCCATAACGTCTTGCCAAAGGGCCTGAAAATTTATTCATACTTAATAAAACTCCACAGAAAAACTGAATTGATGAGATTTAAAAATCAATTCAGCGTCTTAATTCCGTCCATTGTTTCAGACTTGAATTTAGAATCAAGCGACGTCAGATTTTCAGGGGTCAGTGTTTTTTCAACTTGACGAAGAGCAAGATTAAATAATTCTTGACGAATTTCTTCACGGCTACGTGTGATAAGTTCTAACGCTGCTCGTTCCGCATCTTTTAAAATAGACTCTGACATTATTGTTGCTTCAGTCATGATTTTATCGCGTTCAATTTTAGCGTCTAATAGACTTTGCTCTTTTAAATCTGCAATTTCTTTTTCCAACGAAGCAATTTTTACTTCGAACTCTTTTGATTTACGCTCTGCTAATACCGCAGCTTCTCTCGCTTCAGAAAGACGCGCCTTTAACTCGCTACGATTTTTCTCAAGCATAGCTGTTATGGGTTTTTTCGCAAAAAAGACAAGAGCGACAAGAAATATAGCGAATTGAAAATAAGGCCAAAATATACTGTACCAGAAAGAAACCTCACCACCACCCGCAGCTATTGCCGGAGTATGATGAAACTGTCCTACAAAAAAGGCAAGTAAAACAGCTAATCCAATTTTTTTGTAAATTGTAGAAACGAGATCATTCACCTTACCTGGTAAATTAGATTTCGCCTCTGCCATTTCAAGCTCAAGCTTATTACGTACGTCATTTAAGTACGATTCTGCTTTATTTTGATTGTCCGCAATAATTTTACTAGCTGCTTGTTGTGCCGCTAGAATTTCCTGATCTCTTAAACTCTTAGCGTCTTGAGCTCCCTTTTTGAGGTGAGCCAAGTATTCTAATTCGAGTTTTCTAGCCCGATCATGTTCCAGACGCGATGCTTCCGCAGATCCGATTGTTCTTTTTTTACGTTCATTATGAAGACGCACCGCAGGAGCAATAATATACTTCTGTGCAACTACAACTCCGACCAAAAAAATTCCAATCTGGATACCAAAACGTATGGCACCTTCTGTATCATGAAACGGATATATATCTAGAGAGCCTGCCATTTACTCCACCTCAGCGCAAATTCAGCGCGAAGCACTGAATAATCCAAAGAAAATAAAATATCTAAAACAAAAACGGTGTTGTTTAGGTTCGGCAACCCAAGCAGCACCCGCTCGTTCCTTTATCTGGCCTTGTTATTACTGTGAACTTTGAGTTTCTGCAAGCCCTCGCTCACATAATTTGCAATTAAAATTTCAATTAAATTGTTTTTTCACGATAACCATCAAAAAAATTCGACACCCCAAGTTGATCCGCTAATTTAAGGTGTTCCTGCAAAGTCGTCCTTGAAATTTGAAGAACTTGGCTCGCTCGCGTCATAGTGAAACCCTGATGTCTTACTGCATAGTAGCTTAAACTTGATTTTAAAAAAGTATGCGCTTCTTCACTACGTATGAGCACATACGAAAAAAATTTTTCTGCACACCTTTCAATAGAAATTTCGTTTTTGCTATGAAAATCATCATTTTGAGTTTGTAGGTTTTCGAGGTAATACCCGGCCTTTTCAGAATCCCCCAAAAAGCCTCCTAAATAAGCAGTCTGAATGACGGCATCAACAAGAACGCGCAATCCCATAAACTTAGCAATTTGTCTGAGACGCGATAATTTATTCGAATCAAAAACATCTAAATAAATTAAAATCCCAAAATGTTTTAAAATTTTTTCTATTGCAGAAGAAGTTGAACATAATAAGTGATCTGGAGATCTGACCATAAATTTTACAAACCCCGAACCGCTCTCTAAAGATTTGGCGTTCACAAATACGGTTGGTTGAATAGAATATTCATTGCTGAAGGCCAGTTGATCAAAATCTATTTCTAAAAACTGAGGATCTGATATCAATCGATATTCTAGACCGCTGACGCTCAATTCAATTTCAAGCAATTCAATGAGTAGTTTTTCAACCTCTTGAAATTCAGTTCTTACATGGACATCAAATCCTTGCTTTATAATTGAAATGATTTGTTCGATTTCTTCATAGAGCTTTTTTTTAATTAATATAGAGATGAGTTTAGGTCTTTGTGAAGTCATAGAAATCCCCTTACGAAATTAAGACTCACATTTGATATTTCAATGTACGAAACAGCTCTACACATCTAACGCCGATACTCTTCATGAAATTTAATATCCTAAAATAAAAAAGACTTTTTAAATCTTCATTTTGAAATTCAATATAAAATTCTATTTTGAAATAATAAAACCTATTCGTTTATCTAGTTATGTTTCGGTATGACATCCCTATGAACTCTGAGGTATTGACACGATGAACTTACGATTGTTCTAGTTTGAAAATGTTTCACGTGAAACATTTCGTCACAAGCTACAGAAAATATTTGTTTATTTACCCCTCTCTTTTATTTTGGTAAGAAAATCTCGACTCCGTTGAAAGAAAAAAAGGAATGACTGTTTAAAAAAGTTTGAAAATGTTTCACGTGAAACATTTTGCTATAAGATAATGAAAATATTTAATTATTTAGCATGATCTGTATTTTTTTAATTTTTCATAAGCCAAAGATTTTCCAACTAGGTCATATTTACCTATTCGCGTGGTGTACTCCTCATTTTCAAGCTATGCGAAAATGAATTTAGCATTAGAAAAATGTTTCACGTGAAACATTTCGTTATAATTTATTGTTTACACTAAATTTTTTAAGTAATTCCTGAATCACTTGTATTCAAATGAGAACTCGATTTAGACTTTTCATTTGTCCAGAGGAGATGAAATTATGACCACAACTGCCAATGGATCAGAACCCCAAAATTACGAAAAGCAAAAAGCGATGACCTTCAATCAAAAATTTTCAGACCAATCTAAAAACTACTACCAAAACCAAATCATTGAATATATTTCAATAAATTCTCTTATGCCTTTAGAAAATCAACCGAGATACAATTTCGATCCTGAAAGTCTAGAAGATTTAGCACAAAGCATACGAACCTATGGTATTTTGCAACCTATTATTGTTTCAACAGATAACAACGATAAGGTAACAATTATTGCTGGTGAAAGACGCTGGCGCGCCGCAAAAATAGCAGGACTTGATAAAATTCCCTGCATTGTCAGAGAACTCCACGACCATTCAAAACTAGAGCTTGCCCTCATTGAAAATATTCAAAGAGAATCACTTTCTGCATTGGAAGAAGCGCATTCCTTTAAGCAACTCATTGAAGAGCATAACTATTCTCAAGAAGCTCTTGCGACACGCATAGGAAAAAGCAGAGCGACTATAGCAAATACGATCCGCTTGCTTTCTCTACCTGAGAAAATACAAAACGATTTACATACAAAGGTGATTACATCAGGTCATGCAAGAGCCTTATGCTCTTTTGATAATGAAAAATTACAATTAAAAGCGCATTCCATCATTGTTAAAAAGAAATTATCGGTCAGACAAACGGAAGATCTGGTCAAAACACTGCGCTCTGAAAAAAATCAAAAAACCCTTACGGATTCCATATCTCCCGATCTGAGATACATATGCGATCAATACAAAGGTCTTCTTGGTACAAAAGTAAAAATTACCGGTGATACGAATAAAGGTAAAATTGAAATCAGCTACTATACTCTTGATGATCTGGAAAGAATTTCCGAATTAATTCTAGGAAATTTAATCACTACAAACAAATAACTAATATTAATTAAATTCATTTTAAATATTGTCAAAATTATACCAATTTCAGTTTAAATGAAATATTTTTTATATATATCATTAAAATGTAAAAACTGTCGAGGTAATAATCATGCATATTCTAAAACAGATTTTAAATAATATTCATTCACTAAAAGTTTCAATAGGTTTTGCGGTTTTAGCAGCCATACCCTTAATGCTGGTTTTTCTTTTTTTTACGTTACCTTCTTATCAGGCGCGCATTGAATTATCTAAAAAAAACTCCGTTCAAACCGCACTAGAAGCTGTGTTTAATACGTTGCAATTTTATTATGACAAAGAAAAATCAGGTGAAATATCAGAACAACAAGCTCAAAAATTCGCTTCAGAAGAATTAAAAATTTTAAGATATGGTAACAATGAATATTTTTGGATTAATGACCTGCATCCCACAATGATTATGCATCCATTCATACCTAATTTAATAGGAAAAGATCTTTCTGATATGAAAGACCCTACGGGGAAAAAAATTTTTCAAGAAATGGTACAAACTGTACAAAACTATGGCTCAGGTTTTGTCGATTACATGTGGCCTAAACCGGGTTCCGCTGAACCACAGCCAAAAACTTCATATGTTAAGTTATTCAAACCATGGAATTGGATGATTGGTCACGGCGTTTATGCAGACGATATTGCCATTGAAGTAAGAAAAGTCAGAAATGAAAATCTTCTTTGGTTTGCTATTGCCACGATTTTAGCTATTTTTGTTTCTTTATGGTCAGGAACACAACAACTTATCAAAGTCATATTACCCGTTCAGCAGGTGATACAAACACTCAAAGAAGAAACTGATGAACTTATGTCAACAGCAAACGAATTGAATGAGACTTCTCAAGTGCTCAACTCTGCAGGATCAAGCCAAGCCTCATCAATCCATGAAACGGCCGCAGCAATGACCCAAATGAACGAAATGATTGCGAAAACAGCGGCATCTGCAAAACAATCATCCTCATTATCTGCAAGAACAAAACAAACTGTTGAGCAAAGTTTAAATTCGTTAGAATCCCTAAACGAAGCCATGAAAGAAATCAAAGTTGCACAAAATGGAATGAAAGAAACAATCGCAATAAATTTAGAAAAAATGAAAGAAGTGGCTTCAATAATAAATCAAATATCTGAAAAAACAAAAGTCATTAATGATATTGTTTTTCAAACAAAACTATTATCATTTAACGCCTCTGTTGAAGCAGCACGTGCCGGTGAATCCGGAAAAGGATTTGCCGTAGTCGCAGAAGAAGTAGGAAACTTAGCAAAATTAAGTGGCAACGCCTCCATTGAAATTTCATCTATAGTGTCAACATCAAATCAAAGAGTAGTTGAACTCAACCAAATATTTAAAGAAAATTTTTCGACTGCCATTGAACAAGTTTCAAAATCATTAGAGATTGGTTTGAAAAACACAAAAAATTCTCTTGAAATGCTAACAAGTGTCGTTGAAATGGCAACAGAATCCAGTGAGATGGCAGAAACAATTAGCACTGCCAATATGGAACAATCCAAAGGAAGTAAAGAAGCGACAAATGCTCTTGTTTTAATGGAACAAACAAGTCAAAAAATGAATAAAATTGTAGAACAGACAGACAATTATGCTAGTCATCTTCTAAAATGTTCGCAAGAACTCACAAAATTATCAGATGAATTAAATAAAATTGTTTCAGTCAAAGCAGCAAACATGTCTTGATAAATAAAATATTTTAGAAAATAGTTTCAATATAAAACTATAATAACGTCGCCGCAATAGTTGCCAAGGCGGAACGTTCTCCCTTCACTAAAGAAACATGTCCCGCAATGGCTTCCTGCTTCATCCGTTCCACAACATAAGTTAAACCATTTGATGCGGCATCGACATAGGGATTATCAATTTGATAGGGATCCCCTGTTAAAATAATTTTTGTATTTTCACCAGCACGCGTTAAAATAGTTTTAATTTCATGAGGAGTTAAATTTTGTGCTTCATCCACAATAAAATATTGATTTGGAATGGAGCGTCCCCGGATATAAGTTAACGGCTCTACCTCAAGAATTCCTTGATTGATTAATTCATGATAACTCTGCGAAAGACGTTTTTGTCTCCCCTGCGAAACTCCACCTAATAATAATTCTAAATTATCAAAAATAGGCTGCATCCAAGGATTTAATTTTTCTTCGAGAGTTCCTGGTAAATAACCAACATCTCGACCTAAGGGAAAAATAGGTCTGCTCACTAATAGTTTTTGATATTTTGACTCATCGGTTGTTTTTTCAAGTCCCGCTGCAATCGCAAGTAATGTTTTACCTGTACCAGCAGTTCCCACTAATGTAACAAGCTTAACATCATCGTCAAGCAATAAATCTAAGGCAAAACTTTGCTCTAAATTTCTGGGATAAATTCCCCAGACAAAGTCTTTACCACCTAAATTTAAATTTTTAAGATTTCCTGTCACGTGATCATATTTACCATAAACAAATTGGAGTGGATCCTTAGCATCACGAAGAATAACATATTGATTGGGCATCAATTCATATTCTTCTAAAGAAACAGAACCAGAAGATAAATATTTTTTTAATATTTCTGATTCTACTTCAAATTCAACAATACCAGTATATAATTCTTCAATATTTACTTTGTCAGCCTCAAAGTCAGAAACACTCACACCTAAAGCGTCAGCCTTAATACGTAAATTTGAATCTTTTGTAATAAGAATAACAGGCATATTTCCAACCTGTTTCTTTAATATAAGTGCGACACTCAGTATTAAATTATCGGGCTTTCTTTCAAAATGTGCCGGTAAAAGTGCCATATCGGATTCGAGAACAACATATACTTTTCCACTGTCTTTTCGATCATTAAAGAGAGGAATTCCAATACTTAAAGAACCCCGTTCACGCAAATCATCTAATATTCTCGAAAAATGTCTTGCGTTTCTCCCAGTCTCACTGAGTCCTTTTTTAAATGTGTCCAACTCCTCAATAACGGAGATAGGAATATACACATCATTATCTTCAAAAGAGAAAATGGCACTTGGATTGGATAACAACACGTTTGTGTCTATTACAAATTTCTTTTTCAACCCTTTACCCCTTTCGACAAATAATACGATCCAAAGAGGGATCGTGCTCTTACAAGAAATCAATTCTTACTCTATCATTCCATGAGAACGGTTCGAGGTTAACAGATACAGGCATTTTTTTTTAGATCGAAAGAAGGAGAAAAAAAGAAATGGCATCAATGCATTCCAAAGAGCTGATAAGCAACCTTTCCGATAGCGTGAAAAGAGAATTTAAAGAACAAAAATATATTCTTTCCTATGACGAATTTTTAGAAGTATTTAGCAAAGAACCTAGAAAATTAATACGTAATTCAGCAGAATACATGCTCGATATGTTTAAATATTTCGGAGTGAGTGAAGTTAAATATGCTCATAATATCACCAAAAGGCATTTCAAATTATTTGAGAGAGTCAGGGGTAAAAACAAACCCGCCATCATTGGTCAGGAAGAGGCACATGAAAATATATATCGTGTTTTAGAGCAATTTGTCAGACAAGGAAAAGTCGATAAGCTTGTCTTACTTCACGGCCCCAATGGTTCTAGCAAATCATCGACCGCCGAAGCTCTTGCCCATGCCCTTGAAGAATATTCCAAAACAGAACATGGCGTTGTCTACAAATTTAATTGGATTTTTCCATCGGATAAAATTGGCTATGAAGGTTTAGGCGATAATTTTAGCAAACACATTGGATTTGGCGATGAAAGTCCCACTAAAAATGGAAATAAAAGTTTTGCTCATTTAGAAGATGATGAAATTATGTGCAAAATAGTGAGTGAAATGAAAGAAAATCCTCTTTTCATTATGCCTAAAAAAGAACGTATTGAACTCTATAAAAAATTTACAGAAAATAATTTATATGCAGAAGACATTCCTGTTTACTTAGAAGAAGGCGCGCTAGGTGCTAAAAGTAAAAAAATATTTGATTCACTTTTAGTTGCTTATAAAGGCGATCTTGAAAAAGTTTTACGCCATGTTCAAGTGGAAAGATTTTTTTATAGCAGCCGCTATCGCGTTGGTATTGCCTCCGTTGAGCCTCAAATGGCTATTGACGCTCAAGATAGACAAGTAACAATGGAACGGAATATGCAAAATATTCCACCTGCTCTTCAAAATATAAGAATTTTTGAGCCGCAAGGTGAATTAATTGATGCGAATAGAGGATTTATAGAATTTGCTGATTTATTGAAACGCCCTCTTGAAGCATTTAAATATCTCTTAACAACAATAGAAAAAATGAACATAAATTTACCCAGTGGGATTGCTGATCTTGATATGATTATGATGGCGAGTACAAACGAAAAACATTTAGACGCATTTAAAAATTCACCAGATTGGCCGTCGTTTAAAGGAAGATTTGAATTAGTCAGAGTTCCTTATCTTCTATCAGCAAAACTTGAGCAAAAAATTTATGAAGAAGATATAAAAATAATTGAAAAAACAAAAAAAATTGGCCCGCACTCCCTTATTTTACTTGCAAAATGGGCTGTATTAACAAGATTAAGACAACCTGATCCTGATTATTATGATCCGGGATTAAGAAATTTAATTGCAAGACTTGACCCTTACGACAAACAAGCTCTTTATGATGGCAATGAACCATCAAATACTTATACAGAAATTGAAAAAGGCTTACTTAAAAAGAACGTAGAAGATATTTTAAAAGAAAGTCAAAGTTCCGTTGCCTATGAAGGAAGATTTGGTGCCAGTCCACGAGAAATGAAAATGTTACTTTATTTTGCAGCACAAAATGAAAGACATGATTCGTTATCAGCAATTGCTTTATTTGACGAGATTGAGAAACTAACACGCGATCGCACCATTTATGATTATTTACAATTTGAACCACGCGGTGGTTATCATGATTATAGAGAATTTATCAAGTATATAAAAACACAATATGCCATTCATTTTCATAAAGAATTTTTATCTGCTTTAAACCTATATGATGAATTGCAATATGTAAAAGCACTACAAAGATACATGAGAAATGTTACAGCCTACATTAAAAAAGAAAAAATTCTAAATGATATTACTGGCAGAAACGAAGAACCCAATGAAAATACCATGGAAGAAATGGAAACTCTGATGGGAGCAACCGGTAATAAAAGAGAAATAAGGGAAAGATTAGTTGCAAAAATTGCTTCTTGGCGCGTCGAACGTCCCTTGGATGAACTAAATTTTGCTAAGGTTTTTGAGATTGAACTATCAACAATTGCAAAGAGAATTTATGAAAGTAAAGAAGAAGAAATTAAGAAAATAAAAACAGCTATGATGATGCATGGAAGCGAAGATTACAATAATATGCCAAAAGAAATTTTTCAGCTCTGCGAAAATACTTTTGATAATTTAGAAAAGGTATTTAATTATACGCGAAAAAATGCTTGGGAAAGCCTTGTTTTTATGAATTCTTCAAAAAAATAAAAATATATTCCAAAAAACAACTTAAAATTTATTATTATTTAATAAATAAATCTTGTTGACAAATAAAAATTTTAAATATACTATTATTTTTACAAATTTCTTATTAAACTTGAAATAAATTTATATAAATAGGGGCTCCCATGTTCAAAAAAAAATCACCAAAATTTACTAAATCAATTATTATTGCATCAATATTCATAATTTCATGTAAAAAAAATGATGATAATTCTAATTTAAATCATAGTAATCAAGATCTCACAAATCAAAATTACAAGTCTGAAAATTCAATTACAAAATGGACACTTCCTCAGCTTTCTATCGAAGAAAAAAGCAATTTAGTGAATTCTGTGCAAATTGTTTTTAATGATTATTATGTCAACCGTCTTCAAAAAATAAAAGATTATAATTACGATGCTCTTGAAGAAGCAAATAAATTAAATAAAAATATGTCGTCTGAAGAATTATTAACAAGTACTATGGATATTTTTAGAAATATAAGAGATCTGCATACCGGTTTTATTTACCCCTACCCTGCCCGATGCTTCATATCGGGTTTTCCTATTAGTACAAAACTTTCATACGATGAAAATGGAAAAAATGAAAAGTTAGTTATTGCCAATAAATTAACAAATAATCCTAATTTTACAGATCCCGATGATGTTAAAAATTTTAATGAGCTGCAACCTCTAGATGAAATATTATCCATTGGAAATTTAGGTGTCGAAGGTTATTCCAGCGATGAAATGTCAAGCAAAGATGCCATAGAAATTCTGGGTTATTTGGGTCGAGGGGCAAATAAAGATGCCTATAAAACCAGAGCAGTACAAAAATTCTTTTCAAGAAATGGGGGCTATATGCACCCCCCCGAAGGTCGCTTTACTTTACGAATTAAAAGAGCATCCGACGGTATTATCGTTGTATATACATTTCCTTGGCAAAGTTATATTTCAAACGCTCCTAATTGTGCTACATTAAAAAATAGTAAATCATTAAATTTAGTTCAAAATAAAATCACCAATAATTTAAATTATAATTCATATGTTTTGAATTATAACAAAAAAAACATTGAAGAATCGGTTCGTGACTTTTATGACTCAAATAATAAAGATTCGAACTTAAATATTATATCAAAAATAATTGAAAGAAATGGGAAAAATTTTGCACTTATACGAATAAACTCTTTTATTCCAAATGGAAATTTCGACCTAAATGATTATGTCACATCCCGTAAAAAAATTCATGAAGAAGTCTATTCTATAAAAAATTTTATTGATAAAAATAAAAATAATATTTCTGGTGTCATATTTGATGTCCGTGAAAATGGTGGAGGATACGGAAGTTTTCCTCAATTAATTGCAAATATGTTTACTTCAACTTTTGTAGAAAATATTAAAGTAAAACCTCTCGTTTCAAAAACAAACAGAGATACATTTTATAACCTAGAAATGTCACGATATTTTGGAAGAAAAGGCTCAAACGATCCCCTTCCTAATCCTATTTTAGATACAATTCAACTAATGGATAAAATTATTAAAGAAAGACCCTATGATGTATCTAAAAGAAAAGTTTTGCTCCAAGCTGCTGATAGATACGATGGTGATGAAAATGATTCTTTACC
This sequence comes from Silvanigrella aquatica, assembly GCF_001907975.1. Classification (NCBI taxonomy): domain Bacteria; kingdom Pseudomonadati; phylum Bdellovibrionota; class Oligoflexia; order Silvanigrellales; family Silvanigrellaceae; genus Silvanigrella; species Silvanigrella aquatica. The sequence goes on along the minus strand of NZ_CP017834.1, from coordinate 52,765 downwards.
TTCTGATTATAGCAAAGAAAATAACGATATATTAAAGCCTATTCTGACGAATAAACCCATTGCTGTATTGACAAATAGCAATTGTTTTTCAGCATGCGATGTTTTCACTTCCATTTTTAAGGATTATAAAATAGCAAGAATTTTTAGTGAAACAATGCACACAGGAGGAGGAGGCGCTAATGTTATTGAGTGGGCAGATTTTTTAAAGCCCGTTGTTATTGACGAATTAGGCACAACGACTTCAATGATACCAAACGGAAAAGCTCTTCCTAGAGGAAGTGAAATTCGCTTTGCTTGGAATAAAATAAAACGCATAAATGACAATCGTTTGGAACAATATATTGAAGGAGTTGGAGTTATTGCTGATTACGTTTATAAACCCACAACAGATGATGTGATAACAAAAGGACAAAAGATTATAAATAAAATAATGGATGATATGATTGATCCTATGAACTCTAAAAAGTTTTATTTGGATAGATAGATATTAAATGATTTTTTATTTTAAAGAAATAGAATCAATCTGTTTTTCTGCTTTTATACACTGTAAAATCTATAACTTGTTTTGTGTACTCTGAAGAAAAATAGGGGGAGTTAATTAAGAAATCGGCTGTGGCACGATTGCATGCCATAGGCACATTCCAAACTACAGCCACCCGTAATAAAGCTCGAATATCGGGATCATGAGGTTGTGCTGCAAGAGGATCCCAGAAAAAAAGAACCATGTCTATTTTTCCTTCGGCTATGTATGAACCCGCTTGCATGTCGCCCCCTAAAGGGCCACTTTCAAAACAAGTTACTTTAAACCCCGTTTCCCGCTCTAATAATTTACCCGTGGTTCCTGTAGCATAAAGATGATGCTCCGCAAGCTTATCGCTATGTAAAACAGCCCAATCTAATAAATCTTTTTTTTTGTTATCATGAGCGATCATTACAATTTTTTTCTTTTCAGGCAATATGACTTCTCGATATTTTGTGCCCATAAATAAATCCTATTATAAAATCGTCATTGTTTATTTACAATTTCTATTATTCCACCGTAACACTTTTCGCTAAATTTCTTGGCTGATCGACGTCTGTTCCCTTATGAACAGCAATCCAATATGCAAATAAATGCATGGGAACAGTGGTTAAAAAAGGTAAAACAATTTCGGAGCATTCCGGAATTCCAATAAAATCATTTGAAATATTTTTTAGTTCAGTGTCACCTTCTGTACCCACAGAAAGTATTTTACCACCACGCGCACGAATTTCTTCTATATTGCTAATTGTTTTTTCATAATATTGATCTTTTGGCGCTAAGCATACCACAGTCATATTTTCATCAATTAACGCAATAGGACCATGCTTTAATTCGCCCGCCGCATAACCTTCAGCATGGATATAAGATAATTCTTTTAATTTTAACGCGCCCTCTAGAGCTATTGGCCATTGATATCCGCGGCCAATAAAAAGAATACTATTCACATCACAATATTTTTTCGCAATTTCTTTTATTTTACTCGATAGAGTTAAAACTTTTTCTATGAAACTTGGTACTTTAACAAGCTCATTAATATATTCTGCAATTTTTTCTTTTGGTAGCTTTTCTTGTTCTTGAGCAATAGTAAGTCCAAGCAAAATTAATGCACTTAATTGAGCGGAAAAAGCTTTTGTGCTTGCCACTCCTACTTCTGGTCCTGCATAAAGCATACATTCATCGTCACACTCATGCCCTATAGAAGTTCCAGGAACGTTCACCATTGCTACGGTTTGTGCCTTATTCGCTTTTGCAAATTTTATGGCTTGAAGAGTATCGATAGTTTCACCACTTTGCGAAACGGCTATACTTAGAGTGTGGACATTCACAGTTGGAGTACGGTAACGAGATTCGCTTGCTAACTCTACATCAACCGGAATACCTGTAAATTTTTCAATAAAGTAACGTGAGAGACATCCTGCATAATAACTTGTTCCACAAGCAATAATTTGAATACGATTTATTTCTTTTAATTTTGTATTAAAAAGAGTCATCTTACGTAAATTAATTTGCCCCTTTTCAATATCACATCTATTTTCAATGGTTTTTGCTACGGCAATTGGTTGATCGTGAATTTCTTTAAGCATATAGTGATCAAATCCACCACGATCAATCATATGGCCTTGCCATTCCACTTCTACAACGTGTGATTCTGCAGGATTTCCTGAAAAGTCAACTATTTCAATATTATTCGCGGTCACATAAGCAATTTCATTGTCATCCATAAATATCACATTACAAGTATGATCAACTAAAGCGGTTAAACCTGAAGCCATATAATTCTCACCTTCTCCAAGGCCAAGAAGAACGGGAGAACCATATTTCACTGCAAAGAGAGTATCTGGAACATCTGTACATAAAATACCAAAAGCAAAGGCGCCACGAATTTTAGAGACCAAGGAATAAAGAGATTTTTTCATTCTTTCTAAGGGATTTTTAATATGACTATTTTGTTTAAATTCATAATTTAAAAGATGAGCAGCCACTTCTGTATCTGTTTCACTTTGAAATTGATAGCCTTGAGATATTAAAAATTCTTTTAATGGTTTGTAATTTTCTATAATACCATTGTGTAAAAGAATGATATTTTCCGACCGATGTGGGTGTGCATTTTCTTCAGAGGGTTTACCATGTGTAGCCCAACGTGTGTGACCCATTCCTATTTTTGCATATTCGGGCAGATAAGCTAATTTTGGCTTTAAATTCTTTAGTTTTCCTTCAGCTCTTTCAATAAAAACACCATCAGAATTTATCATAGCAATTCCAGATGAGTCGTACCCACGATATTCTAATCGCTCAAGTCCTCTAAAAAAAAAGTCAGGAGTTGCATTAGAGCCAACATATCCTATCACACCACACATTTTAATACCTCTTTATTTTAAATTATAAATATTATTATTCTGAATATTTTTCTTGAAATTTTTTTTCCATCTCTAATAATTGTTCTTGAGAATTGATTCCTAAAAATTCTGCTTCGTCATGACCTATCATATAACCTATTTTTCCTCCGGCATTTTTTGAGAGCAAGGGGATATCAGTTAAATAATATTCTTTCGCTGCATTTTCATTCTTTAATAAAGGTAATATTTTTTTCATTTCTTTATAATTAGCGCATAAAAATCCGGAATTACTCAATGTGATTTTTTTCTGCTCATCTGTGCAATCTTTTTCTTCACAAATAGCAACAAAATTCTTATTATTATCGGTGATAATTCTTCCATAACCGTAAGGATTTTTCGCTTGAAAAACAAGAATAGTAAAAGAATTATTTTGCTCAATATGATATTTTAAAAAATTGATAAATGTTGCACCCTGTACCGCAGGAGTATCTCCATAAGCAATGAGGATATTAAAATTAGATTGATTTTTAATTGCACCAGCAAAATATTTCTCAACACCATCTAACCCGCAACGCGCCGCATGTCCTGTTCCCAAAGGGTTTTCTTGATATGCAAATTTGACTTCAACCTTTTTTTCAAAGGAATAATTAGAAATAATTTCTTCAACCATCTTTTGCTTAGGTGAAATAACAACAACTATTTTGTAAACCTCTGCTTGAATTAAGGACTCAATAGCCCATATAACAAGGGGTTTTCCGAATAAAACATGAGCAACTTTGGGAATATTTGAGTTCATTCTTTTGCCCATACCCGCAGCAAGAACAACTCCTATTGTGATTTTTTTTAATGATTCTTGAGTCTGCTGCACAATTTTATTCTCCAACCTTAGGATAAAATACATTTACTAAAAAACAAAATCGAGACTCTGTCTTTTACACAATAGACGACATGATATCAAAAGTATGATTTATTTTTTTCGGCGCATTTTAAAAAAGGATTTTAAAAGAACAGAGGATTCTTCTGCACAAACGCCAGTTACAATATCACACTTATGATTGAGCCTGCTGTCATCCAAAACATGAGCGAGGCTTCCCGCTGCTCCTGCTTTAGGATCATGTGCGGCAAAAACAACTCGTGGAATACGTGCTAGAATAATCGCACCTGCGCACATAAAACAAGGTTCTAAAGTGACATAGAGCGTACAGTCCTGAAGCCTCCAGCGAGAAAGACTTTTGCATGCTTGCTCAATAGCAATAAGCTCCGCATGGGCGGTAGCAACTTGCTGGGATTCTCTTAAATTATAAGCTTGTGAAATAATTTGACCTTGGGAATCTATAATGAGAGCGCCTACAGGCACTTCACCAATATCAGCAGCTTGCTTTGCTAAGTCAATACATCTGCTCATAAAGTAAAGGTCGTTATTGTTTAGATTGGATTTAGATTTGGAATAATCGAAGAACAATTCACACCTATTTTTAAAAGGTGGCGGAGCGAGAGGGATTCGAACCCTCGGAAGAGTCTCCCCTTCGCGCCCTTAGCAAGGGCGTGGTTTAAGCCAACTCACCCATCGCTCCCAAGGGAAAAAAATATGGCGCGCGGTAAGCGATTCGAACGCCTGACCGCCAGATTCGTAGTCTGGTGCTCTATCCAGCTGAGCTAACCGCGCGTGTGACTTTAGCAGTTCGAGAGTAAACTCGCTTGCCAGAGTGTTCTGTGGTGTACAAAATCAAAAAAGATTAGTCAACACACAATCCGTTTTTTTTCATAAATGATTCTGCCACAGAAAAAATACCTAAAAGTTTAAAGGATTAGGGAATCAAAAAAAAGTCCTAGAAACATTTGATTCATTTGTGCTATGCCTTTTCAGGTTCTTGCCTATATGGCTAAGTAATTCATTTTACCAAGAAACTTAATTCCGAAAGGATCCCACGTGTTTTCTTATCGTATGATCAAAAAAGCAAGAATATTTATTTTTACAATTTTAAGCACATATAGCCTAAATCATCTTTCTTCTTTTGCAACTTCTTTAAAAACATCCAAAAAGACAGAGCCTCTAAATAAGCCTAAAATATGCATGGTTCTTGATAAAGGTGGAAAAGACGATCATTCTTTCAACGAATCCGCGGTAATGGGGTTTAACAAAGCCAAAACAGATTTTGCAATTGACGAAAAAAGCAAATTTGTAGAACCTCAAAATGACTCACAAATTACTCAGTTTTTTAGAAGCTTTGCCACTTCAGTGAATTGCGATTTGATCATCGCCATCGGATTCACTCCCGCAGCCCACCTCCCCGATCTTGCTACAAAATACCCTAGCAAAAAATTCTTAGCCGTCGACATCAACATGGAAGACAAAAATAAAGCAAAGAATATCCGTTCTATTACATTTCAAGAACACGACGGATCCTTTCTTGTGGGCGCTATTGCGGCCATGAAGTCAACTTCTGGAAAAATAGGATTTATTGGAGGGATGAATGTTCCTCTTATTCGTCGCTTTGAGACAGGATACTCAGCAGGCGCTAAATACGTCAATTCTAAAATAAAAGTTGGTACAGGATACGTGGGTGTTACTCATGATGCTTGGAATAACCCTGCAAAAGCAAAAGAACTAGCTCTATCGCAGTACAATGAAGGCACTGATGTGATTTTTCAAGTTGCCGCCAATTCGGGACAAGGTGTCTTTGACTCTGCAGAACAAATGAATAAACAATCAAAACAAAAGAAAAAGTATTACGCTATTGGTGTTGATTCAAATCAAAATTGGATTAAACCCGATGTGATTATCACAAGCATGGTAAAAAGAGTGGACAACGCAGTTTACAATTCTGTGAAAGATTTTGTTGCAAATAAATTTACAGCAAACCATACAGTATATGGATTAAAAGACGGCGGTGTGGACTGGGCTTACGATGAACATAACAAAAAATTCTTTACAGAATCGCAAATTAAAGAAATTAATAGTATTAAAGAAAAAATTATGACTGGTAAAATCACTGTGCCAGACTATTACAAGCTGGACAAAAAATAAAATTCTTTAACAGTTAAGGTGTTTACTTTTATGAAAAAAATACTACCTGCTATTTCTGTATCAGTAATACCGATTTCTATTTACGCCAAAGCTTTACTTGATCCTAAAAAAGTTGAAACTAAGCCTCTAGCCCCTAAAATATGTATGATTCTTGATAAAGCAGGAAAAGACGACAATTCTTTTAATCAAGAAGCGTATAACGGCTTCGAAAAAGCTTTTAAAACTCTCCCTGTTGCCAAAGACAGCAAAGTCATTGAAGCCAAAGAAGACGGACAGTTAAATCAATCTGTTCGTTCTTTTATTAAAGGAAAATGCTCCGTTATATTTTCAGTTGGAGTTAATAATGCCGACGCCATAAAAAAAATAGCTCCTAAATATCCTGATCAAAAATTTGTGGTTATTGATACCACTGTAGATTACAAAAATGTACGCTCGGTTGTTTTCAAAGATGAGCAGGGAGCTTTTTTAATGGGCGCCATAGCAGCTATTAAATCCCAATCAGGCATTGTTGGTATGATTGGCGGCATGAATATCCCTCTCATTCATAGATTTGAAACGGCCTATACAGCTGGAGCAAAGCATGTAAATCCTAAAATAAAGGTTATGGTTGGTTATGTTGGTGTCTCTGTAGAAGCATGGAATAATCCGACAAAAGCCCAGGAACTGGCTTTAAATCAGTTTAATCAAGGCGCAGATATAATATTTCATGCTGCAGGTGGCTCAGGCCTAGGCGTGTTTAACGCAGCAGAAAAAGCAAGCAAACCAAATTCTAAAAAATATGCTATTGGATGTGATTCAAACCAAAACTGGATTAAACCCGGAATTATATTAACAAGCATGACAAAAGGTGTCGAAAAGTCTGTTGTAGATGCGGTAAAAGAGCTCATTGATGATAAGTTCACAACAGGCACTTATTCATACAGCTTATCCAATGAAGGTATAGATTGGGCTTACGATAAATATAATAAAAATTTGTTTTCTGAAAATGAAATTAAAAAAATAAATGAAATTAAAAAAGAGCTTGTATTAGATAAAATCATAACGACTAGCAAAGAGGCAAAAAACTGAAATGAAATTTTTAAATGTCTTAAATAAAAAATTTTTTGTTGCATCTTCCTTTTTCTTAGCAATACCTTTTTCACTTACCTCTTTCGCAGCAAGTAATAAAAAACCTAAAATTTGTTTGGTTCTCGATAAAGGCGGCAAAGATGATAAATCCTTTAATCAATCCGCATTTGAAGGTTTTACAAAAGCAATCAATAATAAAAAGTTAAATATATCGCCAGATAGTAAGTATGTTACCGTAAGAGAAGACACTCAATCTCAACAATTTATCCGCTCTTTCTCAAGTGGAGATTGTGCTCTTGTCATTGCTGTCGGATTTAATAACGCTGATACCGTAGGCAAATTAGCAAAAAACTTTCCTAAACAAAAGTATGTTTTAGTAGACTCCTTAATAAACGAACCCAATGTAAGATCAATTTCATTTCAAGAACATGAAGGAAGTTTTATTGTAGGTTACATTGCCGCAATGAAAACAAAAACTAAACAAGTAAGTTTTATTGGTGGCATGGAAATTCCTCTAATCAAAAGATTTGCTATGGGCTTTGAAGCTGGCGTCAAAAAATATAATTCTGAAATTAAAATTACAGAAACTTATGTGGGTGTTACATCATCAGCATGGAATAACCCATCAAAAGCAAAAGAAATTGCACTTTCAAAGTACAACCAGGGCAATGATGTTATTTTTGTTGCTGCGGGAGGCTCCTCACAAGGAGTTTTTGATGCTGTAGCGGAAGTTAATAAAAATAAGAAATCGTCAACTAAATTTATTATTGGAGTAGATTCAAACCAAAATCATATTGCCCCAGGACTCGTACTCACCAGTATGGAAAAAAAGGTAGATGATAAAGTATATAAATCCATTGAAGACTTTGTTGAGAATAAATTTACAACCGGTGTTATAAAATATGGTTTTGCTGACAGCGGTATTGATTGGTCCCACGATAAACACAATGAGAAATTATATACCGATAAAGAATTGAAAGAGATTGAACGTATTAAAAATGAAATCATTGAAAATAAAATTAAAGTTCCAGATTATTATACCGTTGGTAAAAAGAATTAATGAGCCTTATTTATATTTTTAAACCCAATTAAGATAAGTAGAAAATGAAAACTTTAAATCAATTAGAGGACACTTCACTCGCCATAGAGTTTCGCAAGGTCACAAAGTCATTTGGCTCCATTGTTGCCAATGATCAAATCAGTTTTTCTGTCAAAAAAGGCTCTATTCAAGCATTAGTAGGAGAAAATGGCGCCGGCAAATCCACCGCCATGAAAATACTATTCGGGCTTTATAAAGAAGATGAAGGCGAAATTCTTGTAAATGGCAAGCCGCAGCATTGGGCATCTCCGCGAGATGCCATCAAAAATGGAATTGGCATGGTTCATCAGCATTTCATGCTGGCAGAAACGGCCACAGGACTTGATAATATTATCCTTGGTGACGAAGAGCATACGCTTAAAATCCCATTTCTTCCTGTTCCTTTTAATATCATTGATAGAAGAAAAGCGCGTAAAGAAATACAAGCCATTGCAAACAAATATGGTTTGAATGTTCCTTTAAATGTAAAAGTTTCAAAACTCCCTGTTGGCATGCAGCAACGAATTGAAATTTTAAAACTACTTTATAGAAATGCTGACATTTTAATTCTTGATGAGCCTACAGCTGTTCTTACTCCAATTGAGGTCGATGAATTATTTGAAAATTTAAAGAAACTTAAAAATGAAGGAAAAACAATAATAATTGTGACTCATAAATTAAGAGAAGTTTTAAATTTTACAGATAATATTGTTGTTTTTAGAACAGGAAAAGTTGTTGGTGAAATAAAAACAGCGGAAGCTACTGAAGAAAAAATTGCTTCCATGATGGTGGGACGCAATGTTAATTTAAGACCAGAAATACCTATAGCATCAAACTTAAACAAACCTGTTTTAGAACTTAAAAACGTTACTTTGAAAGATTATCTCACAAAAGATTCTAAAAGAAATCTTTTAAATAATTTATCCATGAGAGTCCGTGGCGGTGAAATTGTTGGTATTGCCGGCGTGGAAGGGAATGGACAATCTGAATTGTTAGATCTTATATTTCATCCTCAAAATTATTTTGGAAAAAAAACCAGTTCACATAGCCATGCTACTGGCGATATCAACTTACTTGGAAAAGCCGTTAAACATAAAAAAAGCTCTGAAATGCTTGATCTCATTGTTGGCTTTATTCCTGAAGATAGACATAAAAATGGCTTATTATTGAATATGAGCGCCGAAGAAAATTATATTTTAGGAAGACATTGGGAGAAAAAATTTCGCTACGGATTTCTTCAAAAAATAAAAGAAATTCAAAAAACCGTAAAAAGCGAAATGGAAAAATATGATGTGAGACCAAGAAATTCTAAGTTAAATGCCTCTGGTTTTTCTGGTGGAAATCAACAAAAAATAATTATTGCTAGAGAATTTGGCAAAGAACCTGAATTTATTGTTGCTGCCAATCCTACTCGCGGTGTTGATATTGGTGCCATTGAATATATTCATAAACAAATCGTAGCAGAACGTGACAAAGGTGTTGGAATTCTTCTTGTGTCCTCTGAATTAGACGAAATTTTTACTTTATCAGATAGGATTTTGGTTATGTACGGAGGAGAAATTGTTGCGGAATATAAACGCAATGAAGTGGATGAACACGCTTTAGGATTAGCAATGTGTGGCGGACTTTCCGAGGGGAGAAAGACACAATGAAAATCTTGCGCCCCATTATCGCCACTATTTTTGCAATTATTTTAGGCTTACTTATTACTTCTATTGCTGGTGAAAATCCTCTGGACGTTTTTGTTATTTTCGCAAAATCAGGATTTGGGACTCCTTACGATGTAGGCATGACGCTCACTTACAGCATGCCTCTCATATTAACAGGTCTTTCTGTAGCAATGGCTTTTAAAGCCAAAATGTTCAATATTGGCGCAGAAGGACAACTCACTATGGGAGCTCTTGCCGCTGCCATCGTAGGCGCGCAATTCCCAACTGTAAATCCTTATATTGCCCCTTTATTTGCAGGGCTTTGTGCTGCTGCCGCTGGTGGAATTTGGGGAGGAATTGCCGGTTATTTAAAAGCAAAACGTGGTGCTCATGAAGTTATAACAACAATTATGCTTAACTTTATTGCTGCTGGTATTGCAAGTTACGTAACTGTTTACTTATTAAAAGATCCTAATACTCAAAATCCACAAACTGTGCCTATTTCAAATTATTATGTTCTCGAAGCATTCTCTTATTTTGAAGGAGCACCCGTCACTTATGCCTTATTTTTATCAATATTTTTAGCAATCACAGCCTGGATTTTTCTTTACAGAACTCCTCTTGGTTATGAGATTCGCTGCGTAGGCGAAAATGATGCAGCCTCATCAACTGCGGGAATCAGCATTTCTAGAACTCAAATTCTTACTATGGTCGTAGCAGGAGCTATGGCAGGTCTCGTGGGAGTAGGAGAAATTTTAGGCCGTTCCGAATGTTTCAAACTCGATTTTTCTCCAGGATATGGTTTTACCGGAATTGCGGTTGCATTTTTGGCAAGAGGTAATCCTATTGCCATCATTTTTTCAGGACTTTTATTTGGTATTCTTCAAAAAGGAGCCAGCGATCTTGAAATATATACACAAAATGTCACATCAGACCTCGCTCTGGTTCTACAGGCTCTGATTATTCTTGCAGTCTCCGCTGATGGTTTATGGGAAAAGATATTAACTCGAAAAAAGGCTAAATAGTGATGGAATTAACGGAATGGCTCAATAACTTATCTTCAATTGGCGGTTCTACAATTCGCATGTCCGCCCCTCTTATTTTCGCTGCTTTAGGCGGTTTAATGAGCGAACGCAGCGGAATTATCAATATTGCTCTTGAAGGAAAAATGCTTGCTGGGGCATTTACAGCAGCTGCTGTAACGACTCTCACCCATTCTCCCTTTTTAGGTTTCCTGTGTGGTGGCCTCGCGGGAATGTTAATGGCGGCATTATACGGTTTATTTGTAATTAATTTCAAATCAAATCAAATTGTAACAGGTACTGCCATTACAATTTTGGCAGCGGGTACAGTCCCCTTTATATCGCAAATATTATTTCAAAATACAGGTTCTACACCAGAAATTCCTATGGGGAATCGCTTTATTCATGGCCCGATTATTGCGGCATGGGTAATTATGGGTCTTATTTGGCTTTGGTTTAAATATTCTCCTTACGGCATGTGGCACAAATTTGCTGGAGAACATCCCGATGCTCTGCAAACATCTGGGATTGATGTAATTAGAACCCGTTGGAGCGGTGTGTTACTTTCTGGATTTTTAGCAGGATTGGGTGGAGCAACTCTCTCAATATGCCTATCCAGTAGCTACACACGTAATATGACGGCAGGTCGTGGTTATATGGCACTTGCCGCACTCATTGTAGGGGGTTGGCGCCCCATTGCGGCCGCGTTAGCATGTCTGGCATTCGGATTTTTTGATGCTCTTGGAATTTTTTTACAAGGCATTCAAATGCCCAAACTCACTGCTGACATCCCTTTTGTCACACAGTTCTGGAATTTTTTAGTGTCGCCACAATTCATACAAATCATTCCTTATATTCTAACAATAGTCATTGTAGCTGGTTTTGTTGGCAAAAGCAGAGCTCCAAGAGCGCTGGGACAGCCCTATTTACGTAACAGATAATTTGCATCGTATTTAACACCTTATCATTAAGGATGAAACATGCGCTTAGTCAAAGTATACACGAAAACAGGTGATAAAGGTACAACGGGATTAGCCGATGGAAGTCGCGTTTCAAAAGACGATTTAAGACTAGAAAGCTATGGCACAATTGATGAATTAAATAGTATTATTGGAATATGCCGACAAAATATAAATACCATTCCCGCTAAAGAACAAAAACTATTAGACTCATGGTTAATTGCCATTCAGAATGATTTATTTAATTTAGGTTCCGATTTAGCAACACCTCTTTCAGCCCGTTGGGATAACATGATCACAATTAGTGAAATAGATGTGAAGCAATTGGAAAAAATAATTGATTATTGCCAAAATCAGCTGCCTCCCTTACACGAATTTGTATTGCCAGGAGGTACTTTATTAAATTCTTATCTTCACCTGGCTAGAACGGTTTGCCGTAGAGCAGAACGCTTAACTGTGACTTTATCTAAAGAAAAAGAAATTAATTTAAATATTATTCCTTTTATCAATAGACTTTCCGATTTATTATTTATCTTATCGAGATGGGTTCAAATCATCATAAATAAAAATGAAGTTACATGGAATAAAAATCGGGGAGTTAGAGAACTAAATAATATTTCCGATTAAAAAAATAAATAGCTTCAATTATTCTTAAAAATAAATTCTAAGACCTAAAGATACTTCAGATACGCCCTCTTTATTCGTAAGACTTAATTGAGTTTCAAAATTCTGCACCATAAAATAGGAAAGATTTAAAGAGTTTTCCATAGCATCAATATTTCTATCTTTATTAAATCTTTTTGATAACTCTGATTTTGCAACTATTTTACAAGAGTGAGACAATTTCGCCATGGCTCCAAGTAAAACAGTGGGGCCTATATGTGCTCCAAAATCTTTTGAATAACCAACATCTGCTTCTACAATAGAAAATAACAAAAACTGGTTTTGAAATCCAAATAAAGCAGAACCAATTCCTAATTTTAAATATTCTCTTCCTTGCGAAGCAGCATCGCCATATCCAAATCCATATTCATATCCTGTATCAAAATGCCATGCTAAAAAATCAATATTTGGTACTTGTTCAGGTAAGGAAGTAATTTCTAACAAATGAAAATTTTTTAAATAAATAAGACTATTTTTATAATCTGCTCTTAAAATTGTATCTAAAAATCCGACCCCTAAACCATTGCTATATCCATTTTCGTTCGCTTCAATATCATGAAGAGCGGGACGAAAACGAATATCAGAAAAGACATCTCCAGAAAAAGAAGAACCTAAATTTAATGATAATAAACCAGAATCATGACCTAAATGGGGAGGGCTCGATTGAGGATCATTTTTTAGAGGCTCAGATTTTACCGCATCATTTGCACGAGCAATTAATAATTTATTTCTCAAATTTTGATAAATAATAGGCTCATTTGAACCAACAAGCTTTTCTTTATAATCTATATATTCAAGAGAAGCATCAATAACTCTTGCTTTACAAAACTTATCACAATTTTTAAAATCTAAACTAGATAAAGAATCATAATTTGATAAAACTTGTTCTACAAAATTATTTTCATTTTTACTTAATACTGCCATTCTATTTAAATATCGAGAAAGAACAGATGGTCTATATGTAATATTTGTTACAAAATTAGGAGTTTTTGTAACTATTCTAATCGTATCTGAGGGAATGGCATAAATTAAAGTTTTTCCAGTTAAATATAAATCAGGTTTTGCCGCTTCAAGTAAAGCAAGCATGACATAAGAACAATTATCATCCAAATAGTAATAATCAATATAAGTTGAACCCATTTCCCAAAGAACGAGCTCAAGCATTCTAATTTCATTTTTTGTTAAATTTAATTTATATTCCCACAGATCACGGCTTTCATAGTTATTATACTCCTGAATTTTTTGATAATAGGGCATTACAGAAAAGCGTCCCTGATACCCCCCCGCAAGTCCTTTTATAGGATATAATAAACCTTTTATTGCGGGAACAAATGCTGAAAAATTTGCGATATCATCTAAAATTGCAGATTCTGAACTATTATTTGTATTTCTATGAAGCCTTAAAAAGGTATGCCCAAATAAAGAACCGGGTCCATCTGCAATATAATTTGAAAAAACTAATGAAACGCCTTCATAATCCAAATAATCAATAAATTTATGCAATTCTGGGCACTTTTGAAAAACAAATTTTTTATCATCGATTTTTAATTCATTTACTAACCAATAAAAACGAGCAGGGTGTTTACATTGTGGATGCATATAGTCTTTTGGAGGATTTATTGGAATACTTTCCTGAAATGAATTCAAAGATGCAATTAATTCGTGTTCAGGATTATTTTTTCCATCTACTGATAAAAAAAAAGATTTTTCACTTATTAGACTTTTTTGATTTAAACTTAAAAAACGATCAGGTATAAATAAAATTTTTTTCCACGCTCTCGTTTCCCATAGTTTTTTTGAAGTCGCATCGGCAATTAATTCATCTGTGTAAGTTAAATTTTTTCCGCTGACTTTTTTTGAATCTAAAAACAAAAAAATCAATATAAAAAATATAGATATTAAGAAAATTAATTTAATTTTAGGTAGACCCATTATCAAATAATTCTTAAGCAAATTTTAGACAGATTTTGATCTGATTTAACTTCCTTTAAATAGTTTTTAAGAACAACCGTTGGTTCATTCTGGGAATAAATTTGTTGATATTTTGTTTGACTTAGCTTAGCAAATTGTTCATTAGGACATCCAAAAACTTCTGCTAAAGCGGAAATATGATCGCCACTTCCCTGAGCTGCTTCTTTCGACAAACTTGATAAATTAACAGTAATAAAAACTTCTTGTTCTTTTGCTGCTAAGTCATTTCGAGAGGCAACACAATTAGAAGATCCCGTTGTTATTGCTGAAGATTGAGTAGATCCTGAAATTCCATTTACAAATGACGCTGCAATTTGGGGTAACATATCTTTTTCTTTTATAAATAAAGATGCCAAACCACATCCACCCATACCCCATTGATCCATATCTTTATAATCACCTTTTTTTGCAAAAGGATTTTCAGCCCAAGAGTTTGAATAAAAAGTTGACATAAAAACAAATCCAATTAATGAATTTTGAATTAATTTTTTTAATTTCATATTAGAATCTCCTAATTGACTTAATGTAAATAAAATAAATTAAATTACGAGAGAGCATCCGCTTGCCAATTGAGGATTATTTTTAATTTGAGATTGCACAACATCCAAAGCGGCCATACTACCTGGTGCAATAAATATTTGAGAATATGAACTTTGCATAAGTGATGCAAAATGATCAAAAACTTCTTTTTTACAACCAAAAGTATTTGAAAAAGCTTTTAAAGTTTCTCCATCTCCTTGAGACATTTCTTTTGATAAAATGGAATAATTTTCAGCCATAAACTTTTGTTGAGCGCTTAAAGCCGCCTGCTTTGAAGGTTCAAGACAATTTGAAGTGCCTGATGTGATTCCAAAAAGTTGAGATTCAAACGTGCCATTCGTTGTTGAAGCAAATACTTGATTTCCATCTGAACCCATAACAATTGAACCTAAACCGCATCCAGCCATTCCAAAAGGTGTTTTAGCAAATACTGCTGCTGAAGATAAAAGTCCTGCTATAATTAGTGGATAATATTTACTTCGAATCATTCGAACCTTCCCCTTTCCAAATTTTTTAAATTTGCACATACTTGTAAATTCTGTATAAATTATTACTTAAAAGCTACTCTAATTCAGGATGCTCAATTTAGAGATGCCAAAATAATGACTCAAGATTGAAATGAATTGATTATAATTCTCTATTAGGATTTTGAAAATGACTTTATTTTTTCGAAATATTTATATCCTCATTATTTTACTCATTACTTTTAATTTAATGGGATGTAATCATCTATTTTACTATCCAGATTCTGAAGTCCGTTTTACACCCGAAAAATTTAATTTAAAATTTGACAATATTACCATTGAGACAAATGATGATAATAAACTTAATGGATGGCTTATTCATGCAAAAAATAAAAAGCCCATAGCAACAATCATTCACTTCCATGGAAATGCGGAAAATATCACCACACATTTTATGTATTTAGCTTGGCTTACAAATAAGGGATTTGACATCATCGAATTTGATTATCGTGGTTATGGCTCTTCAACGGGCACTCCTTCGCGCAATGGATTATTTCTCGATGCCAAAACAGCGCTTCAATGGGCACGAAGAAATTCAAAAACAAAAGATATATTTATCATTGCACAGAGCTTAGGAGGCGCAGTTGCCCTACCCGCTTATGCAGATAATCCTATTGAAGGTGTTCAGGCCATTATCATTGACAGTTCTTTTGCCTCATATCGAAAAATTACGCGGCAAAAACTCTCAAGTATTTGGCTTACGTGGCCTTTACAATGGCCATTAAGTTTTCTTGTATCAGACGAATTAAGTCCTGTAGATACAATTCAAAGTATTCATGTTCCTTTGTTATTTATTCACAGCCCAAACGATCCCGTTGTCCCCTTTGAATCTGGCAAAGAATTATATGACACAGCTCCAAACCCTAAAGAGCTTTGGGAAATAGAATGGGGAGGCCATTGTTCAGCATTTGTATATAAAGATGACCTCTATAGAAAAAAATTAGTTGATTATCTTTGTCAGCATTTATCAACTCCATCAAAAATATGCACAATTGATAAAGAGCAAAATAACTCCATTGATTTAAAACCATAGTGACTTTTCCAATTTGAAAATTATTAATATATTCCTGACTTTAAAAATTTATTCCTTATCAAAAAAACGTTTTGACTTATAATTAATTTTATATAACTTATCTAAATAATTATAAGATAAAAATTCACATCAATTCATTCGCTATAGTTTTCATATCCATTTATTTTTTTTATATTTATTAATAAATTAATATTGACATTTATTTTTTTAATGATAAAAAAATAAATACATTTAATAAATGATCTTTGAATCATATTTAAATTCCAAGAAAACCATAAAGGAAAATATAATGTCTTTTAATAAATGTATTAATATACTTAAAATATTTTTTTTATTAAAAATATCTTCATTTTCATTTGCTAAAGATACTCGTGCAATTGTGGAAAAAAATTTATTTAAAGTTGAATATAATAATTCTGTTCGTTCAAAAAGATCCCTCATTTCACTTGCAAATCCAAAATGGACTGACGGTAAGGTTTTTTTTATATTTGACCATACTGATTCGCACTCCATTGCTGAAAAAAATATCATTCGTAATGCTATGAAAAAAATTGAAAATGAAGGCAATATAAAATTTATTGAATTAACAGAAAAAGATTTAAATACAAATCCTTATCCCTCATACATTATCATAACCAATATAGTGGGAAGTTTTGAAGAAGGTGGTGGATGCTACGCTCCTATTGGAATGCACTATGGTATAGGCCAGGTCAATTTAAGCTCAAATTATAGCGTTGAAGATGAAGAATTTTCATGCCTTATGACTAAAAAAGGTTTTCCTATAGATGGAATAATAATACATGAACTCTTACATGTATTGGGATTTGAACATGAACATAGTAGGGCAGATCAAATGGCATATATTAAGCTTCATTTAAGGAATGCTCGTAATATTTGCCAATCACCAGAACAGGCTAAAAATTTTGCACCCCTTACTGATGAAAATCACCTCATCATGGATGACTATGATTATTTATCAATAATGCACTATGATTCATTTGCCTGTGCAACAAAAGAATCGAGATTAAATTCTAAGCCCGTTATTACAAAGTCAAATGATGATATTATACTTAAAAATGAAAAATTAAGTATACAAGATAAAATAACTCTAAAAAGACTTTATGGTGCAAATAGAGATCACGTATTTCTCGATTCAAATGCAAACCCAGTTCAATACTGCGTTCCCTATAAAATTAGATTTATTGAAAAAAGCCCTTATGTCATATCTTATTTAAAGAAAAGACATTGGAATATAAATGGTTGGGATTATATAATAAAATCGGAATATCAATATTCTACAATTATTATTGAACCAAATGAGCCCAGTGGTTGTGAAAAAATAAATCAATTAAAAAAATATAATTTGTTTCACTTTGATGTTGAAAAAAATGCCCCCATTTTTTTCAGATTTAATAAGCCTAGTTATGATAAATACAATTATTTAAATATAAGTGATGGTTTAACTCGTTATTTGTATTTAGATATGAAATTAGAGCCCATTTTTCTAGATGAAATTGCAAAATCAATTCAATGCCTTGGCTCCCGAATGGGATGGTGTTACTTAGAAAAAAATTATTTTGAAGAAAGTAAAATTCAATTTATCACCTTATTTTAAGGAGAATATCAATGAAGATAATTTTTAAAATTTGTATATATTTAAAATTATTATTTGTTTTAACTTTATGTAATTATGCAAAAGCAATTATTAATAAAGATAAATTTGAAATAATTGAAGGAGATATTTTAATTTTAAAATCAAAAAATATAATTAAAAGATCGGCAAATATTTTACCTAATATTGAAATTAAAGAAAAATATCAAAATGGGGTATTAAAAATAAATTCGTTTCATTGGAATGGAACAATATATTATCGTTTTGATTCTAAAAATCCATTTTCCGAAGAGAATAAAAATAAAATATTATTTGTTATGAATGAAATAAAAGATATTGCAAAAATCCGCTTTATTGAATTGAAAAATAATAAAACAGAAAATCTTGAAAATAAATATTATTTAAATATAACAAACAATTCAGGCTCAAAGTTAAATGGAGACTTGGTAGGTTGCTTTGCTTCTGTTGGCAGAAGTATAGAATACAATGGCGGTTTTCTAAATTTAAGCTCTACTTATACAGATGAAAGAAATCTACCTGACTCATGTTTTAAAAAAGATAATAATAAAGAAACGCTTCGCATAATTAGGCACAAATTTATGCATATTTTAGGCTTTGAGCATGAGCAAAGTCGTCATGATAGAGATTATTATATCATAATAAATGAAAAAAATATTAATGAAAATTTTAAGAAAAATTCATCTAAAAATTTAAAAAAATTTGAAAAAGGTGCTCTTTCATACATAAGCAAATACGACACAGAATCTATTATGCACTATGATTCCTACGCATTTAGTGGTAATACAAATAAACCAACTCTAGCTAAATTAGATGGGAGTATCCTCTCGAAAAATTATGAATTTAGTGACTCTGACAAAATAGCTCTCAAAAGAGTATATGGTGAAAAAATAGGAATTCATGAGATTTTATACGATATTCAGGGAAGTCCACTAGAATACTGCAAACTGTATAAAATAAAATCAAATGCTAATTCTAAAGGACAAGTTGCTACATATGTCGGAAAAAAATCTTGGAATAATTGGGATTACATAATAGGAGTAGAAGAAAATCAGGGCTCTGTAATCTTATTAACTTCTAAAAATGTTGATCTAGATGATTGTTCCGGTATACAGAAATTAAGAGAAAAAAACCTTCCCGTTGATATGGAAGTCAGAAAATCAGACCACGTTAATATAATCTTTAGAGACAATATTTATCATCAAGACTATATTTATTTAAGCAACGATAAAAATTATTTTTTTCTTGATAAAAATCAAAATTTTCACTCTTTGAATGAATTACAACATTCTTTTATATGCACCCATATTATTATTTTAAAAAATACATGGTGTTTTACGCTCTCCATTATACAAAACTCTAAATTAATTGAATTTGTTCCAAGTTATAATATGGAATTATTTCCAAAAAAGTTTGATTAATTTTTTATTTCTAAATTAGGCCTACTTTAAGAGGCTTCGTGATCCCGCCACCAAATATAATGTACTGTATTTCACTAAATTTGGGAGCAATGCCATTCTCTTCAACATATTTAATTCCTTTTTTATAAAACAAATAGGCCTGAATAAAAATTAAAATAAAAAAATGAAGAGCTTTATGCCACAAACATTTTATAACTGAAGAATGAATGCTATTTTATAATTTTTTATATTTAGATTATTTATAGAATTTATAAATATTAAAGATCTAATATGATAAATAAAACTTAAATTCCCCAAAGAACGGAATAGCGAATCGCTCCAAAACTTAAGACACCTTTTTGTCCCGCAACAACAGGTCCGACACCAGCAGGTGTTCCCGTAAAAATAAGATCTCCCGCAACCAACGGAAAAAATTTACTAATGTAAGAGACACACTCGATAGGGTTCATGATCATATTTTTTCCAAAGCCCTCTTGTTTAATCTTATCGTCTAAGGAAAAAGTAAATTTTTCATCGAGATAATTAGAAAACTCGGAAACTCTCAGCCATGGACCGACTACTGCGCTGTCTGGAAAAACCTTACTCGTCGTCCAAGGGTGACCATTTTTTTTCTGTTTTGCTTGAAGATCTCTTAAGGTCATGTCTAAGCCAATTGAAACAGCACCTATGGCTTTTTCTGCTTCCTTAAGATCGAGTTGATAACCACCTTTATCAAGGCGGAGAACAATTTCGGCTTCATAGTGCAACGAACTTGAAACCTGAGGAATGACTAAAGAAAGTTCTTCATGATCAATAGCCGCGCGCAATATGCTCTTTGGTTTTATAAAAAGAACAGGATTTTCCGGTATGGCATCTCCAAGTTCTTTTGCATGATCGATGTAATTCTTGCCAACACAAACAATTTTATCCATAACTAAATCTCCAAGGGACAAGAAGCCCTTTTACTCATTAGCACATCATTTTTTGATTGGCATGTGCCATTTGGTAATTTAAAGAATGCGGTTGGTAATGTCTACTGGTGTTAAAATGAGTTTTATACTCCTCCAGGAATAGAGTACATTGAGTCGAATTAAATTATTTGCATTGCGTTAAGACTGTTAATAAGCAGCTTTGGAGAACTAAAACATGGGATTTAAAGGTAACAACAAGAATACATATCGCCCAAAACCACCCAAAGGGCCTATACGCCTTGCATTTGGTATTATGAATGAACAAAAAAATGAAATAAAACCAACTGTCTTGGAACAACCAAAATTTGAAAAACAAGAGATTGTAGGCACCTTAATTCTCAAAAATGCTAAAATTAATCTTGCGCCTGCATTACAATCAAAACACCTCGACCGCATAGTCAAGAATATTTCTAAAATTTACGAAGAAGGAAGATATTTAAAAACCAATACGATTGTTGATTTAGAAAACGGAAATTTTAAAATCACCTTTAATTACAATCAAAATACTATCGATCGCATCAAAGGTCTTGATAGAAATGAAAGACAGTGGGATCCAGACAGCCGTACGTGGAAGGTTTTCATAGGCGCTTTCGATGACCTTTTCGATATTTTAGGAAAAGGTTTTAAAATCACAGATGAAGCTTATTCCGCATTGTTAGAGTTTGTTAATGGCAAATATTATGCAAATATTGCTCCAAATAAGCTGGGAAAACTTATTTTACGTGAAAGCTGGTTTGAAGAGTTTGATTTGAGCTCTGAATTTTTACCAAGCATTGGCAGCGAGGCAATGCTGGACAATTCTGCAAGAAGTACAAATATTACTGCTGAACAAATTCAAAATTTAAATGTTATCAAACAACAAATCAATAAATTCCCATTTAAAAGAAAACCTTATTCCCACCAAATTACAGGTATGGAGTTTTTATTACAAAATGCTGCTTGTGCTTTATTAGACGAAATGGGTTGCGGAAAGAGTTTTCAAATTGCCTCCTCTGTTGCTATGTTATTGCAAAATAAATCCATTGATCGTTGCTTAATTGTGGCTCCCAAATCTCTTGTGCGTACTTGGCAAGAAGAAGTTTCTTTAGCGACTTCTATTCCATACACCGTTATTGAAGGTTCACCTGCGCAAAGAGCTAAATTAATGAATAGTCATTCGCCTATTTTTATTATTCATTATGAGGGAATACGTTTAGAAAAAGAAGCTTTATCAGAATGGATTCAGCAAGGCGAAGGAATGGTTGTATTTGATGAAAGTCAAAGAATTAAAAACCTTATTGCACAAACTACAGTTTGTGCAAAATTCATTCGAAATGCCGCAAAGCGCTGCGTCATTGCCACTGGAACACCTATTGCGAATAGACCTATTGACCTTTTTGCCCAATATTTTGTTATGGATAATGGAAATACATTTGGTTCAAGTTTTCCTGCGTTCAAAAATACGTTTTGTTATATTGACATCATTGAAATTAACCAAGGTAGAAAAAAAATTAAAGTTGAAAAATTTATTGGTGTTCGTAATGGAGAAGAGCTTAGAAAAAGAATTCAAGCCACAAGCTTGCGTCGTTTAAAAAGTGAAGTTCTCGATTTACCTCCTATAATTTATAAAGATTACTCTATTGAATTAAAAGCAGAACAAAAAACAATTTATGCTAAAATGAGAGACTCCGTACGCAGTGAAATCGAAAATATGAGTCCAGAAGAATATTCAATGCAGGCAAATAATATTGTTGTTCGTTTGTTACGTTTATCTCAGATCGCCTCAAATCCAAAATTAATTGATCCTAAATATACAGGACCTAATGCAAAACTTTCCGAACTTGATGACATATTAAATGATATTTTTTCCGATGATACGAAGAAAATTATTTTATGGAGCCACTTTGTTGGTAATGTCAATTCATTACAAGAAATGTATGCAGAAAATTGGGGTGCTGTGGCACACACAGGAGAAATGTCAATTGAAGAACGCTCACAAAGTGTCGAACAATTTCAAAACAATCCTGAATGTCGTTTATTTATAGCAACACCACAATCCGCTAAAGAAGGTCTCACCCTTTTACCAAAAGATGGTAAAATGCAAGCCGATACTATGATATATATGGATTTAAATTTTGATGCGGGAAGCTACATTCAGTCACAAGCACGTTTCCACCGTATTGGTCAAACATCAGAAAAATGCTTGGTCATTCATTTAGTTGGATTAGAAACTGTAGATGAATACATTAAGAAATCATTAATCGATAAAACACAAACAGCAGCTCAAATTTTAGATAATGCTTCTGAAGATCAATTGAATCAAATGATAGGCGATAAATTTACACTATCACGTGAAGAAGTGCTAAACATTTTATAAAACTTTTTTATAGAATGTTCTAATAAAACTTCTTTTCTTAAATTTCTTCTTATTTTCTTGATATCTCAATTGAAGAAGCTGAATGATTAATGCAAACACCAAAGTGACTCCTAAATAATACTTTGGTATTTTTGCATCAAATACTTCTAAAAATAAAACAACACCAATAACAAACATAAATCCCAAAGCCAATATTTTTATAGAAGCATTATTTTTTATAAAAATATTTATTTTATTGACATAAAACATCATAAAGAAAACCGATAAAAGAATAGCTAAAATAATAGCAACAACATTTTCTGTAAAACCTATTGCAGTAATAACGGAATCTATTGAAAAAACAGCGTCGAGTGCTATTATTTGAAAAATTGCAGTTAAAAATGAATATTTTTTTGTTTTATTAATTTGCTGGTTCATATTACTTTTTTTATACTCAATAATATAATATATTTCTTTAAAAGACTTCCATATTAAAAATGCTCCGCCTATAAAAAAAATGAGATCTTTTATTGTAATATCAAGATTATTAATATAAAAAAGAACTGTACTTAAGGATGTAAACCAAGATATAAAAAAAACAAGAGCAATTCTATTTAAGGCTGCAAAAGTCAATCCTAAAAACTGAATCAATTTTTGTTTTTCTTCCGCAACACGCTGAGAAATAATTGAAATCATTAAAACATTATCAAAACCTAAAATAAACTCTAAAACCATAAGTACTAAAAAAGTGACTAAGAAATTAGGCTCGGGCATTTACCTCTCCTTCAAACATAATATTAATTTAAATTAAACTATAAAAATTACAAGTTATTTATATTTATATTATTGAAATTTTATTAAAAAAATTTAATTAAGAAATACGTGCTTATTGAAGTTATATTTTATAAATAAGTTGATAAAATACTTTTTAGTTTAAAGCCTGAAGAATCTATTTTTTTTCGATATCCCCAACCTCTGTCTTGATTATAAGAATGATAACAATTAATCCATTTCATACCACAGGATCTCACATAAGACTTTAAAATATTTTGAGATAAAAAATCAACAGAAAAGGAGCCACTAAGAAAATCAATTGGCGAATGATTAAATTTAGATCCATTTGCTTTCCAGTTTATTTGCAAGGGACCAATGTCAACATTTTTATTTTTAAGTAATCCCTTTTTTAAATAAGAAACAGCGTTTAAACCCGTTAATACTTTTTTACCTTCTATATGTACGATACGCATTCTAAATCCTGATTCTACAAGTGCAATTTGCCAAATAATATCTGGATTTTTTGTTTTGCATGCTGCTTTTGCAAAGTTCATAATTAAAATAAGTTCATCAGCAGGTAATTTATGATCCGCTGCTTTTCCTGCCGCAGCTAAAAATAGCTCGTGACAAGGTATTTTTCTGACTTTGGCAACGTGTAAAAGAGCCTGCCCCTCAGGCACACGAACCCAGTAGTCAGTTGGAGGTAACACGACACACCTCAATAACAATGTTATCTAATTTGAAATAAAAAAAGACCGAGAACATATACCAACCTATAAAAACAAATGGAGATTGTATTGAATATAAAATTATTAAAAACTAAATTTTTAGTTTATTTCATCTTAATTTTAATTCAATACAAAGCTATTGCTAACAACCCCATTGAAATACCTCCCATTGACACACACCTTGGTGCAAGACCACTAGGCATGGGAAATGCCTTTGTTGGTGTTGCTGACGACGAAAACGCATTGTTTGATAACCCTGCCGGCATTGGATATACTGATCACAGAAACAAATCAAAGTCAATTGTAAAAAATGCCTCATTTCCAGATATTACAATATCAACAAATGCATATACTGCGGGCTTAATAAACGATTATTTTAATTCCTATCAATTTCCTTCAAATATAATAGGACAATCTGTTGCCGACGCGAACAAAAACCAAGTTGTTTTTGTTCGCGCAAGTTTATTTCCTAACCTTGTAATAGGGCATTTTCAAATAGGCTATCTCGCTGATTCCTATATTTCAGGCTATACAACAGATTTAAACTCCCCCAAAACAAGTGCGTACTCAACAAGCTCAAATCCTCTCACTTATGACAGAACTTTTACAGTTTTCAATCAAGATCAATATGGCCCCGTTGCCGGATTTAGTCTGCCTCTTTTAAAAAACTTAATAATAGGATTCGGGACAAGATTCATGGTACGAGAAACCGTTTCAAATACGATTGAAGGCAATTCAAATGGTCTTATAACTCAATCATCCCAAAATGCTGAAAGCAGCCTTAACCATACCGATGGTCTCGCATTTGATTCGGGGATTTTAATTCCTTTTCAAAACTCATGGAACCCCAAAATTGGGATTTCGTTCCTTGATATGGGTGATACCATTTATAATGCCACAAATAGTTCCTCAGTTAACGAGATTGTACGTATGAATACTAGAGCTGGATTCAGCATAAATCCAAACTTAGGAAAAAATGTTGGCGCCCTCATTTCTATTGAAGAAGAAAGAATTAATGATCCCCGTGTAAATGACCGAGATAAGATACGTGCAGGGTGTGAATTGAGTTTTGGCTCCTATACGGGAGCAGATGCTCCCGTATCCATAAGAGCTGGTTATGGAATGCAGACTTTTAGTGCAGGGATATCTTTAAATATCATCTTTGCGACTTTAGATGTTGCCACATATGGAGAAACGGTTCCTTTGAGCAACGGCTCAATAACCGATAGAAGATACGTTGCCCGGCTTACAGTAGATTTATTGAATTAATTTATTTGATTTGTTTCAGGGGGTTGCAAGGTGGATGTTCAGTTAAAGGATGGCATATATTTTGTCACTGGAGACATTACTGAATCGTGCAACTTAGGTGATTTTGGGTTGCCATCAGGTCAAGTAAAATTTGATTTAAGTAATGTAAGAACCATAAACAGCTGTGGTGTTAGAGAGTGGATTGTTTGGATCGGAAAATTAAAAATCAATCCCATTTACTATAATTGCCCTCAATCGGTTGTTATGCAATTTAATATGGTTAAAGAATTTTTATCAAATAATGCTAGAGTTGAAAGCTTTCAAATACCAGCATATTGCGAAAATTGCGGTGAACAAAAAATATTTGTGATGAAACTTGGTAAGGAATATACATTAGGAAAAAAACTCGAATATGACCTCCCCAAATGCGAAAAAGAGGGTTGCAGTATTGAGTCTGATGTGGATTTTGAATCATATTTTTATTTTATAGAAAATTTAAAATAAATTAAGGATTTTCTATCATGGATTCTGTTAGTTTTAATCTTGATGCTGTAATCGATGTCGATAGTGAGCTCTATCGCGTAGAATTAATTGCTTTATTTAAAAGTTGCGCCATCAATCCTATTATTGCATCTAAAGAAAATACGCTTAATGAAATTAAAAAATTAGGAGAAAATGGCTGTAAACAAACTCTATTTATAACTGATAAAATTGAAGAAAAAAAACTTAAAGAACATGAACTCATTCCATCAATTAAAATTGAAAATTTATTACTGGTCGATGAAGAAACGAAAGACAAAATAGTTGATAGCGAAGGCCTCATGCTTTTTGGTCATGTGCTTTCTTGTAACCAAGAGCATGTCCCTCATTTACAACTCATGAGTACCATTAGAAAAATTAGAGAAAAAAAATATTTTGGAGTTGATAAGTGTGTTTCTTATGGAGCCTATGTTCATCGCTACGTCTTATCCCACAGCGATCAAAGACAATGGTTTCGTGATGCCTTATATGAATTTATTAAAGGATTATCACACGTTTTAGGTCGACCAACGGATGCTTATGCTCAATTTGGAGTTGAGGTTCAAGAAGAACTGCTGATGAATGCCATCTGGGATGCCAACCCAAAACTCCAAGACGTCGATAGGAGAGTCCCCATCGCACTACTGCCCCAAGAAACGGTACAAGTAGAATGGAGCTTCGATGGAACATATTTGGCTATAGGAGTCAGAGACGCTTTTGGCTCATTTAGCAAAGAAACTGTTTATAAATACTTAAAATTTTTATTTGCGAGCGACCGTAAAGCAATGGTTCGCCTGCAGCAAGAAGCGGCGGGAGCAGGACTTGGTTTATTTATGGTGCTAGAAAGATTAAGCTCTCTCATCATCACAGTGACTCCTCATAAAACAACTGAAGTCATTGCCATTCTAAATCTCACAACAAGCCCAAAAGCCTTTACACGAAAACAGCGTTCATTTCAGTTCTTTAGCATTTAAAAATAATTTTTTTAGTTTTTATCAGCAAATAGGGTTGAACTAAGTAAAATTCTCATATACAGAAGGGGAACGAGCGGATGTGGTGAAATTGGTAGACACGCTGGTCTTAGAAGCCAGTGCCTTTGGTGTGAGAGTTCGAGTCTCTCCGTCCGCACCATTTGATATATCTAACCCCAATGGCTATAGGCTTATCAAGGTAACATGATGAGTATTAAATCCTCTATCGAAACAAAATTACAAGAAAAATTAAAGCCTATTTATTTAAAAGTAGAAAATGAAAGCCATAGGCACAGCGTGCCAAAAGGCTCTGAATCCCATTTTCGTATTGAGATTGTTTCCCCTTCTTTTGAAAACAAAAGCCTTTTAATTAGGCACCGTTTTGTAAATGAAATTATAAAAGAAGAAATTTCAAAAATTCGCGCCTGCTCACTTCATACACTGACTCAAGAAGAGTGGGATAAAAAAAATGGTAAAATGGAGCGTTCTCCTACCTGCGCAGGGGTTTCTTAAGTAAGATCATATATTAAACTAACTGCAAATTATTCCTACTACACAAATTTTTTATCACAAACTTGACGTAATAATAAATTATATATCAATATAAAATAAAATTTGTTAAATTATATATAATTATCTATAAAAGGTAAAAAACAAAGTGAGTCTAACAGAAAAATCACCTGAATTTAATATAGATGATATCCTTAAAGATCTCAACAAAATAAAAACCAATAATAAAGAACTACAAATAAATATTATAACAGAAAAACTCATATACTATACAAACATATTAAAAGAAAAATATATTTATCAAAATAACTTAGAAAATATTTATGAAATAATTCAAGCAATAAGTGCATTAAATTTTAAAAAAAATTTTACACCTAATATTGATGATACAATTATTCAAAAAATTACGACCGGGCTTAATATTTTAGCAAAAGAATTAGAAATTGCAGTTATTTCGAAAAATGAGCTTGAATGGCGTGATATGATTTTTGAAAGCATATTAGAGAATATTCCTATTGCCTTATATTTAAAAGATACTCAAAATAATTCTCAAATAATTCTCTGGAGTAAAGGAGCTGAAACTATTTTTGAGCTTCCCAGAGAAGAAGTCTTAGGTAAATCATCTTTTGAAATTCTACCACATGAAAATGATAAAAACTATTGTTTCACAGATCAAAAAGTTATTTCAGAAGAAAAAACAATAGAAATTCAAGAAGAAATTAATTTAAGCAAAAAAAATAAAAAACTCATATTACGCACAAGAAAAATTCCATTGAAAATTAAACACGAGAAGAATCAAAATTTTATTTTAGGTATCTCAGAAGATATAACAAAAAAAATATTGGTAGAAAAAGAATTAGAAGAAACTATTAAAGCAATTGAATCCTCATCTATTGTTGCCATTACAGATTCTCGTGGTAAAATTATTTCTATTAATGAGAATTTTTGTATTATCTCTGGTTATGAAAAAGAAGAACTTCTAGGACAGGATCATCGAATTATAAACTCAGGATATCATTCAAAAGAGTTTTTTTTAAGCATGTGGAAGACAATTAGCTCAGGAAATATTTGGAGTGGTGAAATTCAAAATAAAAATAAAAATGGTAATTTTTATTGGGTACAAACAGTTATTACTCCTATAAAAGATTATGATGGAAAAATTCAAAAATATTTATCAATTCGATTCGACATTACAAAGCAAAAAGAAACTCAAATAAAACTTTTCCAAAATAGCAAAATGGCTGCTTTAGGAGAAATGGCTGCTGGAATTTCTCATGAAATTAATAATCCGCTAGCTATTATATTTAGCAAATCAGAATTGATAAAAGCAAAGCTAAAAATGAAAAATATTGATGATCCAAATCTTATACAAGATTTGAATCAAATTCAATCAACTGTAAATAGAATTGTAAAAATATTAAAAGGACTTCAATCTTTTTCCAGAAATTCTGAATTTGATGAAATGGAAATTTCAACTATTTTAAAAATAATCGAAGATACTATAAGTTTTTGTAACGAAAAATTCCAAAATAAAAACATAGAACTACGATTAAACTGTCTCGTAGATTATAAAATAAAATGTAGACCTTCAGAAATATCACAAATTATATTAAATTTATTAAATAACTCAATAGATGCCATTAGTGAACTTAGTGAAAAATGGGTTGAAATAGATGTCAGTAAAAATGAAAATTTTTTAAATGTATCAATTAAAGACTCGGGCTGTGGAATACCCGATGAAATTGTCAGTCGTATTATGCAACCTTTTTTTACCACTAAAGAGCTAGGAAAAGGAACAGGATTAGGTTTAAGCATATCAAAAGGATTAGCACTATCTAATAATGGTGACTTAACTTACAAAAAAACAAATAAGAACACATGCTTTGTTTTATCAATCCCAATATATAATGACTAATATTTCTATTAAATAAAACACTTACAGATCTGTGACATTTTATTTTTCTTTTCATATTTACACCAAAAAAAGTTATTATAATCTATTTGCCGAACTCATTTTTAATTACCAAAATTGGAGAATCTTAATATTAATATTACAATCCTTTTTAAAACCTGAAAAGTAATTTTTTTCTTTTGGCAGTCTATTTTTTGGAAGAAACTTTTTGGACTCCGTATTAGGTCATACTTCTACATTGGCTGATATACCCTACATCGCGAATTATTATCGTTTAAAAATATTAAATACAATGGGGTATACAGAGAATAAAAGAAATATATTTCAATATTTTATCTTACAAAAATTAAATAAAGATTAATATTGTTATTACTCAAATCGCATAGGTGCAATTTCAAAATGCTCTAAATGATAATCTAAAAAGGATTTTACCACAACTTTTCTTGAATGTTTGGATTTTAATTCATCGATAAATATTTTATCTTCTTCAAGCAATCTATCAGCAACTTGAGGGTGGGCTTTTACAACAAACCCTTCATGATTTGATCTGGAAAACTCTCTAAGCAACTCTCTAATAACTTCGTATGACACCGTTGAAGGACTTTTCACGTGACCATTTCCATCACAATAAGGGCAGTCCACAGTTAATTTTTGCATTAAACTTTCTTCAGTTCTTTTTCGAGTCATTTGAACAAGACCCATTTCAGAAATGCGCAATACAGTCGTTTTAGCTTTATCTTTTTTGAGTTCTTCTACTAATGCTTGAAAGACTTTATCGCGATCATCGCTGCGATCCATGTCAATAAAATCAAGAATAATTATGCCGCCAATATTACGCAAACGAAGCTGTTGGACAATTTCTTTTACTGCTTCTAGATTTGTTTTAACAATGGTATCGCCAAGAGATTTATTTCCTACAAAGCGACCTGTATTCACATCAATAGCCGCGAGTGCTTCTGTCTGTTCAATAATTAAATAGCCGCCAGATTTTAACCAAACTTTTGAACCCAAAGCCCGAGAAACTTCTTGTTCAATGCCAAAGGCATCAAAAATTTGAGTTTCACCTTGATAAAGTTGAACTTGAGCACCCAATTTCACGCTAAAACGATTCAAAAAGCGAACAAGATCTTCGTAACGTTTTTTATCATCGATGACAATGCGATCTAAATCTCTTGAAATCAAATCACGTGTAGCGCGGAAAACCAAATCGAGATCTTCATGAACTAAACAAGGTGACTTTGATTTTAAACTTTTAACACGCAAAGACTCCCAAAGTTTCACTAAAAAATCGATATCTGCAATTATTTTTTCATCGGGAACATTTTCACTTGCTGTTCTCACAATAATGCCAGCACCCTCTGGTTTTATTTTTTGAACTATGGAGCGAAGTCGATTGCGTTCTTCTTCACTTTGGATGCGGCGGCTGACACCGATGTGATTAATACTCGGCATCAAAACAACGTAACGGCCAGGTAAACTTAAGTAAGTTGTTACTCTAGCACCTTTTGTGCTAATGGCATCTTTTGCTACTTGAACTAAAACTTCCTGACCTTCTTTTACAAGATCTGATATTCTATAGTTTTTTTGCAAAGTTTTAGGCGGATTCGTTTCACTGCCTTCTTCTTCATCTCCTTGATGAGCATGTTCATGCTTACCTTCTTCATCAAAATATTCAGGCAATTCATGGGAACCTTCAGGTTTTATATCCCCTCCATAAAGGAAGGCAGCGCGTTCTAAACCAATATCAACAAAGCAACTTTGCATACCTGGTAAAACACGTATTATTTTTCCTTTATAAATTCCTCCAACAATACCTCTATCTCGACTTCGTTCAATATAATATTCCGAAACCTGACCACCCTCTATTAGAGCCACTCGTGTCTCATAAGAGGTGCTATTTATAACTAATTGCTTAGCGACCATGACTCATATTCTTTTTTTAA
Source organism: Silvanigrella aquatica (assembly GCF_001907975.1). Classification (NCBI taxonomy): domain Bacteria; kingdom Pseudomonadati; phylum Bdellovibrionota; class Oligoflexia; order Silvanigrellales; family Silvanigrellaceae; genus Silvanigrella; species Silvanigrella aquatica. The sequence continues at coordinate 21,430 of NZ_CP017834.1, read as the reverse complement.
AAAGGTTCAAAAATCCAAACACAAATGAAGTTACCTAGCCGATATTTATTTTACCTTTTAAAAAGGCTTGCAAGATAATTTCACTTGTATCAGGAATACTTTTAAACAGCTGTAACGTCTTTGCTTTAGCAAGTCCTAAACGCTTAGCTGGATGGGTTGAGTCAGTCCCCTTCTCTATCAAACTAACCCAGTGAACAAGAAATTGGAACAACTCATTTCTATTTTGAAAAGAAATAGCCCCTCCCGCTTTTACAAGCTCACCTGCTTCACGAGCGCGCAAATATACATTTCCGATAAGTACAGGAACACCATGGGCGGCAGGCTCTAAAACATTGTGAATTTGACCATCAAAACCACCACCCACAATTGCAATGTCACCAAGCTCATAAATTTCAGCTAAAAAACCGACCTTGTCGACGATAATGACTTCACAATAATTCATAAGTTCAGCGGAAAATTTATTAGATTTTTTTAAATTATAAATATGATTTGGTAATTTTAAATCATTATGTTCTATATCCAAATTTTTAATAAATTCTTTATCAGTATTTTCTTTACTATTTTTAATTACAATTTCATTTTGAATTTTAATAATAAGTTCAGAGTATAATACAGCTTTAATTCCCAAAGAATAAAAATCATCCAGCACACTTTGACAAGCTTTATCATCCACATTATGAGGAACGTAAATAATAAAAAATTTTTCTTTTATTGAAGCACACTTCAAAGCAATTTTATGTTCTTCTAAATGAGGTGAGCCAAAAACGATGCATTTTTTTGAATAGACTTCTTTTTGTGCTGAACAGTAGCTATAAAATTTTGAAAATTCAGATATTAAATTTTTATTTCCACCATAAAGAGCTCTTTCATAAGCTCGCGCCCATTTTGCATCTCCAGATAAAAACACGTTATTTTTTGGAGTATATTTAGAAAAATAATTAAAATCATCTAAAGATACTGCAAAAATATTTGTAAAATTACTATAATATTTTTTATTCCAACTTTCACTTATAAAACCTAATAAACCTTTTCTTGTTTTTTTAGCTGATGCGGAAATTAAATTTAGTTCTACTTTATTTTTTATACATGAATTAAATAAACTAGGCCAAATATCATAACGAACAAAAAACATTTTTTCAATTTTAATATTATCAAATAATTTTTGGTAATATTTATGAATATCAACAGGCAATCCCGCACTACCAATAATCGCAGGAAAGTTTTTTAAAAAAGGTTCGGCACTTGGTGAATAATATGTCAAAAAGAACCGGGCTCCCAATTTATCATTTAATTTTTTTGCCACAGGAATAGCTTGTTCCATTTCTCCCGCACTTGCTACATGAAACCAATAAATAGGAAAGCTTTTATGGGATAAATTTTCAGAAGCTATCCTTAATTTTGCATTCTGTATTTCATTTAAAAATAGGGACGGATTCCTGAGTTCACAAAATCTTTTAAATTTCTTATGCATAATAATTTTTGAAAAAAACAACATAAGAAAATATAAAAAATACTGAAAAAATTCATATAAAAAATACACTCAATTCGCTCCTAAAAAAACAAATAATTTTCTCATCTTTGATGAATAGGGACATAAGGAACATTAATTTGACCAATATATTTTGAATTAGGACTATAAATTTTATTGTTTTGTCTTAGTTCTAATATATGAGCACACCAACCTACCATACGCGCCGCAGCAAAAATTGCGGGGTATAAAACAGGATGAATTCCTAGTTTTTTATAAACAGATCCACTCCAAAAATCGACATTGACATAAACAGGCAGCATTTTTTCTTGAAAAAACTTACGCGCCTCTTCTTCAATTTGATTCAATAATTTCAAATCACTCTCTTTTTCGTCTTTTGAAGTCAATTGAGATAAAATATCTTTCAAAATAATAGCCCTGGGATCAATAGTTTTATAGACACGGTGACCCATACCCATAATCTTACCCCCGGAGTTCAATAAATCTCTCGTATATTGTATAACATTACCACTCATTTTTGCTTTTTTTAACATTTCCACAGAAAGTTCACTGGCGCCGCCATGCAAAACACCACTTAATGCGCCAACAGCAGCACTAGTCGCAGAATAAAAATTACTCATCGTAGAAGCAACAGCACGAGCTGTAAATGTCGAAGGTGTAAAACCATGATCCATTTGAATAATAAGAGCAATTTCCATACATCTGCTTTGCTTTTTAGTCGGAATTCTGCCAAAAAGCATATATATAAAATTTTCAACAAAAGTTAAATCTGATCGCGGTTCCAATAAAGGAACACCTAAATAATGTCTGTAAGCAGCTGATAGAATAACAGGAGTTTGAGCAATAATCCGCATTGCTTTTTCAATCTGATTTTCTTCCTCAAAATCATCATCACTTCTATCAATACAAGCTAAAGATGCCAAACCGGTTTGCAATACCAACAAGGGACTTAAATGCTGTGGAAATTCCTCTATAATTCTAATTACTTTTTCTTGAGAATGAGACATATTGCTCAAACTCCACTGGAAGCCATCAAGCCTGCTTTTTGAGGGAAGTTTTCCCGTTAAAAGTAACCAAGCTGATTCTTCAAAAGAAGCATGAGCAGCTAACTCAGCAATATTTATTCCGCGGTAAAATAATCTTCCATTGGCTCCATCAACCCAACTTATACTTGTCGTATCTGCAATCATGTCTTGCATATTATATTTCAAATCTTCTTGTTGTTTTAAAAGGTCATTTTGGCTCATATCAAACTACCTCGGTTTTTTTGACCATTAGGCTCAATTTTGCTACCAACTTTAACAATGCTCGAAGTTGGTTTTGAGCTGTACTCATTGTGACATACCAGTACTTTAAGAGGATTAAAACAATATGGACATTTTACAGCTTGAAAAACCCCTTCTTGAACTTTACAATAGAATATCAGATCTCCGTTTGGCAGCTCAACAATCCGCAATTTTACCAAATAAAAACGAAGATACAAAAGGCTTAAATGAAGAAATTTTAATCTTAGAAAATAAATTTGAACTTTTAGCAAAAGAAATTTTTTCTAATTTAACACCCTATCAAATTACTCAACTCTCTCGTCATCCGAATAGACCTTATACTTTAGATATTATTAGCCAATTATGTTCGGATTTCATTGAATTACATGGCGATAGAAACTTTGCTGACGATCAAGCTATGGTAACAGGAATTGCCCTATTTCGAAATAAAAGAGTTGTCATTATTGGACATCAAAAAGGACGTGGCACAAAAGAAAATATGAAGCGTAATTTTGGCATGCCTAAGCCTGAAGGATACCGAAAAGCTCTGCGCCTCATGAATCTTGCGGAACGATTCCAGCTTCCCATTATTACTTTTATTGATACACCAGGTGCTTACCCAGGTATTGAAGCGGAAGAACGCGGACAAAGCGAAGCTATAGCAAAAAATATCATGGTCATGAGCCGCCTTTCTGTCCCTATTATTTCTATCGTCATAGGCGAAGGAGGAAGCGGAGGAGCTCTCGCTATTGGGGTTGCCAACAAAACATTTATGATGGAATATTCAACTTACAGCGTCATTTCTCCCGAAGGATGCGCTTCTATATTATGGAAAGATGGCACTCAAGCTGACAGAGCCGCTAATCTTTTAGGGCTCACTGCAGATACGGCCTTAAAAAATAATGTTATTGATGGCATTATAAAAGAGCCTCTTGGGGGTGCACACTGGAGAAGCAAAGAAGCAATTCAATCGATTGGAAATGTTTTAGAAAAAAATATAGAACAACTTTCAAAATTAAGTAAAGAAGAACTCAAGGCTGATAGAGTTAAAAAGTATTTTAAAATGGGCTCTTTTAAAGAAATGCCCAGTATCCCTTCTCCTTATACAGAAAAACCATGCATTTCCGGGTGGCAGGAACCATGGGAAGATGTGGAGAAATCTCTAGGTCTTCAATAGAGGCTCAAAAATGCTAAACTCAATTAGTCATGTACCAGAAAAACTAAAAGTCATTACCATTGACGGCCCTGCAGGTTCAGGAAAAAGCACCGTTGCCCGCATAGTTGCCTCTAAGTTAGGGTGGATATATGTCACAACAGGAGCTATTTACAGAACTCTGGCACTCCTCTTTCATGAAGCAAATATAAAAGACACAGATTTAGAAAACATTGAAAGATTTATATCTTTTATAAGTGAACGATACCGGCAAGAATCTTCAACAGGAAAAGTATTTATCGGTGAACGTGAAATCACTCAAGAAATTAAAGCTCCTCTTGTTTCGGAACTTGCAAGTATTCTGGCTCAAGAAGATAGCGTGCGAAAAAGATTACTACCTATTCAACGAAAAGTTGTTTTAAATAATCATGGTGCCGTCGTTGACGGAAGAGATATGGGCACTGTTGTCTTTCCTGATGCACCTCTTAAAATATTTTTGACCGCGTCAGCAAAAGAGAGAGCAGAAAGAAGATGGAAAGAATTAAATCAAAATGGCCAAAAAACTGATATAAAGGAATTACTTCGTGAGATTCATGAACGGGATGAACGTGATCTGAATAGAGCTATTGCGCCTTTAAAAGCGGCGCATGATGCGATTTCACTCGATTCCACAAAATCAACTCAAGAAGAAATTGCTAAAGCTATTTTACAGTTTGCTATGCAAAAGGATTTAGTAATTTCTCAAAATGAATTATAATTTATTTTTGGAAGGCTTTTTTAATGGATACTGTTGCAGAATCTTCAAAAATTGATTGGTTTTCCATTATACTTAATGGTGGCCCCGTTGGTCTCGCAATCATGATATTGCTTGCCGTTATGAGCGTCTGGGCTTGGGTTGTCATCATTGGAAAACTACGCTCCTTAAGCAATTTACATAATTTATCTGAAAGATTTCTCTCTAACTTTTGGGAAGCAAAAAGCTTATCTGAACTCAATTTAAGAGTAAAAGATATGGATTACAGCCCCGCTCGTGAAGTCTTTCGTTCGGGCTTTAATGAAATGATCCGTGTCCTCCAAACACGGGAAAAAAGAGGCGCCACAGGCTCTATTCCCTTTGATACCGTTAAAAGAACCCTTTCAAGACAAAAAATGCTCGAAGAAACACATCTTGGAAGCAATTTAAGTATTTTAGCTGTGTGTTCATCTGCAGGTCCTTTTATTGGACTTTTTGGAACTGTTGTGGGAATCATTCGCGCTTTTCACGATATTGGTTCAAGCGGCGCTTCCAGTTTAGCGGCGGTGGCCCCTGGAATTTCAGAGGCATTAATAGCTACTGCTCTTGGATTATTTGTCGCTATTCCTGCAGTTATTTTCTATAATATTTTAATCAACAGAATAAAAAAGCATCTTGTGTTATTAGATGGTTTTTCTTCAGATTTTATTAATATCTTAGAAAGACATTATACTATAAAATCTGATCAAGAACCAAACCATTAAAGGTATTTAAACAAATGTCATTTCAATTAGATAATGAAAACAGTTTTCACGAAAGTAAACGTAAAACAAATTTTATTTCTGAAATTAATATGACTCCCTTTGTCGATGTTTGTCTTGTTTTACTTATTATTTTTATGGTAACAGCCCCCTTTGCTATTTCGGGTGTTAATGTTCAACTTCCTAAAACAACACAAACAAAACCTCTCTCCTTATCTGGAGAATCACTTGTATTATCAATTAATAAAAAGGGTGATTTTTATTTAGGGAAAACACAAGTTCGAGAAACTAATTTAGTCGCTGAAATTAAAAAATCAATTAAACAAACCGAAGTTCCTGCTCTTTTTATTCGTGCCGATGATGGTGTTCCCTATGGAAAAGTTATGATTGCCATGACGGCGGCACAACGAGCAGGAGTGGAAAGAATTGGAATGGTTGGTGAAAACAAACGTGATAAAAAATGATGGATAAAGACTTTCATTTAGAAATCAAAAATTATCGTTTTCCAGAAGTTGATGAGAAAGTTATGCTAAAATTTAGCAAAACATCTTATACAGTTAAAAATAATGTCCTCTTTTCAAGATCAACAAACGATAGTATAGACGACTATCCAGTAACAGGTCCTAAATATTTAAAAATATCAGAACTGCCACTCAATAAAAAATTAATTCAACCGGAAATTGACATTAAAGCGAACAGTTTAAAAATTCCATTTCTTTCTCCCATTGAAGTTGAAGAATACTATAAATCACAACCAAGTCACCTTGTTATTGCAATAGCAATTCATATTTTATTGATTGTTTTTTATTTTGTGACTTCTTATTTTAACAACTTGCAATCTCCAAAACCAGAAATTGTGGAAGTCACATTTGGATTAAGCGAAAATGCGGCTCAAACTGCTCAGAAAATTAACGAAACAGATCTAGGCGAAACCGAAGCAAAAAAAACAATTCGCGAGCTTCCCCAATTAACTAAAAATATAACTCCCGATACCTCACCCGCACCTCAAGAGCAACCACCTACATTAAATAACCAAGAAACACTTGTATTTAAAGAAAAACAAAACAAATTAAAACCTCAAGATAATAAAGAAAGTAAAGAAAAGTCAGAAATAAATAAACCTATTGGCCCTATCCCTGACAAAGACAAACAAAAAGTGAAATTAGATGACTATTTAAAAAGAAAAGAAATGGATTCAAGAAAGGAAGGAAGTTTAAAAAAAGAAGGAATCACAGAAAAAGATATTGCTAAACCCGATGGAACAAAAAAAGTTGTACCAAATAATATTCCTACTTCTCCCTTCTCATCTCCAAGTGACATACCCGATAGTCCTTTTTCTGACTCCCCTTCTGGCGTATTAGAAGGTAAAGTAAGCAGCAAAAGCTATAATAGTTATAAAGCCTATATTGGAAGACAACTTAAGCTGAATTGGAGCACTTCAGAAGGAAATACTTTTCCTTCCAGCTTAAAAGTAAAAGTAGAATTTGTAATAAATCCCTATGGACATTTACTTGGAAAACCTCAAATTGTAAAATCCAGTGGTAACAGTGAATTTGATCAATTGGTCCTGAATTCTCTTGAAAGCGCTTTCCCTGTCTCAGAACCTCCACCCAAAGACATAAATCCACCAAAGAGATTTGAAGCAATATATACCGCTAAAAGTGTGCAATAAAAAAGGAATGGTATGAATATGAAAAAGTTCTATATAAAATTATTAATGAGTTTTCTTATTATAATGAATATATCAAACAATAGCTTTGCTCAAACATCTTCCTCTTTTTCAACTAGTGAAAAATCAAGTTCATTTGATTCAAAATCAGCAACCATTATAAAAAATCAATCCGAAACTCAATCATTCACTAAAATAGCAAATAAAGATGATATTGTTCCCGAAGGAAAACTAGATAATACCATTGATGTGGGTGCTCCGGGTGTTAAAAAAATTCGAATCGCTATTCCTACTTTTGTTTTAGAAGATAAAAACATTTCATTAAGTTCACAAGAATTAAATTTGTTTACAAAAAGAATTCAGAATTTATTTGCTTTCACAAATTGGTTTGAATTTATTCCACAAGCTGCTTTTACCGCTCCCAATAACGCAGCTCTTTTTCCTTTTCAATCTTCACAATGGACAAGTTTAAAAGCTGAATATGTGTTGTTTGGAAAATTTACAGCTTCCACAAATGCAGGACGTTTTAACCTTGAATTTAGACTTTTTGATGTAAAATCACAAAATCAAGTTATAGGAAAACTTTATACGAATTTAAGTTCAAAATCGACAGATATCGCATTAAGAAGATTTGGTGATGTCACTTTAGGCGCGTTAACAGGCACTCCTGGACCTTTTATGTCACAAATTGTTTTTGTTGGAAAAAAACAATTGAACGCCAATGGACAAATTTATGTTGCCGATTTTGATGGCGGCAATTTAAAACAAATCACAACTAATAATTCTGTTAATTTAAGCCCCACATGGACTGCTGATGGAACGAAAATAACTTATACCTCATTTAAATCGGGTAAACCTGAAATATATAATTATAATTTAATTACAAAACGAGAAACAAAACTTGTTTCTAATATGCAAAACAGCTCAGGGGCTTCATGGTCTCCCGATGGGAATACCGTTGCATTTTCTGCAACATCTCAAGATGAAAAATCGACTCATATTTTTACAATTGATAAATTTGGAAGAAATAAGAAAACACTTATTGATACCAGCTCTATTGAAGTAGAACCCTCTTTTTCTCCAAATGGCAAACTTCTTGCCTATACCAGCACAAAATTTGGTAAACCGATGATTTTTATTAAAGATCTCGGCAATGATACCAACACAAGAATCACTTACGCAGGATGGTACAATGCGTCAGCTAGCTGGACTCCCGACAGCAAAACTCTAGCATTTGCTAGCTACGATAGGGATATTGACCGCTGGGATTTGTTTCGAATTGATGCCACGGGATCCAACATAGAGCGCTTAACTTTAAACCAAGGCGATAACGAAAAACCAACTTGGTCCCCCGATGGCAGGTTTATTTTATTTCAATCAGATCGAAATCCCAATGGCAGCCGCAATGGACCTAAAAAGCTTTATATTATGACAAAAGATGGCTCTTATCAAAAATCATTAGATATTCCTCTTGTCGAAGCAAAGCAAGCTTCTTGGGGCCCCCGCATAACAGAATTAGAAGAGGAATAAATCATTTTTAAGTATGATTTCGTTTCTATTTTTTTTGCGTTAAATTTTCTTGAAATGCCTTCATAGAAAAAGCACGATGACTCAATTTATTTTTTTCTTCCATAGTTATGCTTGCAAATGAGAGATTCGAATTCATTTTGGAATAAAACTGCGCATCATAACCATGTCCTGCCCCTTCAATGAGATTTTGTTCTTGAGTAGAAACTTCGCCTATACAAAAACCATAATGAACATGAATCAATAAATCGGAAGGGAATTCTTTATAAAATGTAGAAAAAGGAATTTCTACAGAACAAAAACCTCCTTCACTCTTCATATTTACATTGCCTAATAAATTGGTTTCCACTTCTATTAATTTTTGATTTACAAAATATTTTGCTTCATTGAATGAATAATTATTGATAAATAATAAATTTTCTTGATTATTTGAAAAAACAATCTCAAATAAAAAACACACAAAAAAAGCAGGTAATCTTTTTTCATTTCCAACAAAATAGGCAGCACTATTTTTATTTATTTCATTTATAAGTTTTAATCTATTATGAATATCATTTTTAGGTTCACCTGCGTATGTTGCAGAATGCACACCAGGTTTAAAATGAAGAGCGGGGACACATAATCCAGAATCATCAATTATAATTTTATCGATATCCTGAAATAATGATTGATTTTTATTTTTTAAAACATATTGAACTGCTGCAAATACTTTGATGAAAGCATTTGAAAGAAAAAAATCTGAGTTTTCAATAGGCTCAACAATACCGATTTCTGAAATTTTTTTTAACTCTTTAAGACCGATAACATTTTGTTTATTTAAAAACATCTGTTGAAACTCAGATAGTTTTCCTTGATTTCCTGTAAATATAAATACGCTCATTTTTTAACTTACTATACTTTAATTTATTATATATGAATTAAGATAAAATACTTTTTTGCCCTGATTTCTTCCAGTCATCAATAAATTGAGCAAGTCCTTTATCTGTTAAAGGATGTTTATAGAGCTGCAGCAAAACATGATAAGGAATTGTAGCAATATCCGCCCCTGCAATAATAGCATCGGTAACATGTCTTGGATTGCGAATACTCGCTGCTAAAATTTTGGTTTCTACTTTATGAGCAGAATACAATGCTCGAATTTCAGAAATTAAGCGAATTCCTTCTTCTCCTATGTCATCAAGTCTGCCAATAAAAGGAGAAACATAGGTAGCACCCGCTTTAGCAGCCAAAAGCGCTTGTCCCACACTAAAACAAAGTGTCACATTTGTTTTAATGCCTTTCCCTGTTAAGTGTTTGCAGGCTTTTAATCCCTCTTGAGTTAAAGGTAATTTAATAACGATGCTGTTCGCTATTTTAGCTAATTCTTCAGCTTCTTTTAACATACCTTTCACATCTGTTGAAATCACTTCAGCAGAGACAGGACCTGGAATGATATTTATAATTTCTAACAGAATTGTTTTAAAATCATGTCCTGATTTTGCTATCAATGTCGGATTTGTCGTAACTCCATCGCAGACGCCAAGTTCTGCAACTTCTTTTATTTCGTTTATATCAGCTGAATCTATAAATATTTTCATACCAACCATCCAATTTAATAAGAAGTAAATACAGTGCTCGATTGAGATACAGAATATCTTGTTATACTAGAATTCAAATAATTCACACAGAAAATTTTTGGTGTCGAAGTGGTTCCTGCAAACACATCTGTACACGTTTGTGCGCCAGATGCTGTAGGGAAAGCAAAAACTGAAGGCTGTGTCGGATCATTATTTAATTTAGGATATGTCGAATTACTACCTTGCGCGAGCGCTACCGGATTTGCGGTTAACCAAGCTGAATCTCGCCCCATTGATCCAGATACTGCAGTATTTCTTGCCCAATAAGGCAGGCATTGATTAGAACCGAAATTTAACACACTCATATTTCCAATACCCGTTGGAGTCGTATCAAAATTAGAAACATTTGATGTTCTTGAGTACATAAAAGGAGTTAAAGGACCTGCGTTTTGAGTAGAAGAATCACCAATTAACCAAGAGCTTTTTAGGGTTGGATTATATATTGTATTATAAGGATCAATTATTTGATATTTAGAGATATTTACAAAATCGGATTCACCCGAAGAAATAACACCTCCGCGAGATGCTCTAATTGAATTGATATTCGCTTTTAAAATATCCAATCCCGTAAGTGCCATCACCTCATTACCATTACCTACTTTCCCATCATTAGACGATAAATCATTCCCCCCATTTGTTCCTGATTTCACAACAAAGAGGGTATTATCTCCCAATACCGTATATTGGTTTGAATTTGATGATGCAGCAGTAGTAAAACATCCCACAGCACCCGCTCCATTATTTGGGGTGTTTGCCCAGTATGACGACCAAAAACCAGTTTGAAAAGTAAATGAATTTTTATCACTATTGGAAGTGTTATTTGGATCAATAATAGAAGTCCCTTTTGAAACGGATGCATAAGGCATTCCATTTTGATTCCAGCCTAGTGGCACAAAAAATGCTGAATTATTTAATGGATTTCCACTTGTAATCAATGCATTTAAATCGACAACTATCATTGAAGTAGAACGATAATCAGGTTGAATTTGGCAGTTTTTACCATTACATAATGTTACATTACCATTAGTTTTGCCCGAAAAATAAGTTAGAGGATTGGGTAATCCAGGATATTCATTTATAGACCCATTGTATCCTCCAATTGTCCCCGTAGGAAAGGCAATAAATAAATCATGTGTTGCATCATATGTGGGAGCTATAGAACCAAAGGTATATTGAACAACATTTGAAGAAATGGCACTATTTAACGAAGAAGACTGCTGTGCTAAAGAGCTCGGATCATTTAATCCATAAGAAAGAACAAATAATAATTGACTTGTAGAAAAATTACTAGCTACCTTCGCTAAAAATGTTCTTGGAGGGACATTGCCCCCAGTGTTATCATCGTTTTGAAAGGTCAGAATGGTTCCATATACATAATAAGAACTGTCGCCAGATCGTTTAAAAATTCCTAATTTTTTTACAGATTGTTTGCCATTTGATGAAGGCAAATTAAGAGTAATATTAGGCAATGATGTTGGGTTAGTGGAAGAAGTATAATTGTAAAATTGTACTTGTGTTGTTGTATAACTAGAATCAAAAGATAAAGCGACCAATTTTGAATCATTACTTACAGCAAATTCAGTCGCGTGTGCAGGAATAGATAATACATTGCTTAATGTAGCATTACCTGAATTATCAACAGTATATGTTTGGATACTGCCATCAGAATAATCACCATTTGCAGAAGTATTTAAAAGCAAAAAATTATTTGAATTTAAGGCCGCCATCGCTCCTGGAAAAGATAAATTATTACCTATAGGAGGAGCTAAAGGTCTTCTACCGCAAGAAATAAAAAAAAATAATCCCGTTAAAAAAGATACAAATGAAACAATTAAAAACTTTTTCATACTTTTTACTCAACTTCTTCGTTGGACTCAATAGGTGTAACAGGAGTCTCATCAAATTCACTTGGCATTGAAACAGAAACTATTTTTTCATCTTCAAGAATTCTCATTAAACAAACACCTTGTGTTACGCGTCCCATGACTCTTAATGAAGAAACAGAAATTCTTAATACGCGGCCTGTATTCGTCGTAAACATAACATCACCATCTGATGGAACTGACATCATACTTATGACTTTGCCATTGCGCTCGCTAATTTTAATTGCTTTAACGCCTTTGGCACCACGGCTTGTTTTCCTATATTCTTCTAATTTACTTCGTTTTCCATAACCTTTTTCTGTTACAACAAGTAAACTTTCTTCTGGTTTTACAACTTCAGCAGCAACAACATAATCTTTGTCTTCATCGTCAAGAGTGATGCCTCGCACCCCTTTAGCGGTTCTTCCCATACTGCGAACATCATCTTCATCAAAGCGAACGGCTTGCCCATTTGCTGTGGCAATCACAATTTCATCTTTACCAGAAGTGATTTTTACGGACACCAGAGTATCACCATCTTCTAAAGTAACGGCTCTTAAACCGCCAGAACGAATATTTGAAAATGAAGATAATTCGGTTTTTTTGATAGTTCCTTGTCTTGTTACCATTAAAATATGTTTATTTTCTGCAAATTCTTTAACAGGTAGCATTGCCGTAATTTGTTCATTACTAGACATTGTTAAAATTTGATTTATAGATTTTCCTCTGGCCGTAGCAGAAGCTTCTGGCAATTCATAAACTTTAAAGCTATAAACTTTACCTAAATTTGAGAACATTAAAACATAATCGTGCGTATGAGCATGGAATGTAAACCTGACGACATCATTTTCTTTTAATGCAGCTCCTGTTTTTCCTTTGCCTGCTCTGTTTTGAGTTTTAAATTCATCTTGATTAACACGTTTAATATATCCCGTACTTGAAAAAGTAACAAAGACATCAGCGGGTGGAATTAAACTTGCGATATCGACTTCTCCTGCATCAACTGCAATTTCTGTACGTCTGGGATCGCTGTGTAATTTTTTTAAGTTGATAAATTCTTCTTTAACAATAGATTTCACTCTTTCAGGCTTTTCTAATATGTCTTTTAAATCGGCAATAATTGCTAATGTTTCTTGATATTCAGCAATAATTTTGTCGCGTTCCAAGCCTGTTAATTGAGCCAAACGCATATCCAAAATAGCAGTCACTTGTTTATCTGAAAGAGAATAAGCTGAAATTAATTTTTCTTTAGCATCGTCGCGGCTCTCAGCACCGCGTATTGTGGCAACAACTTTATCAATATTATCGACAGCAATCTTTAAACCTTCCAAGATATGCAAACGTTCTTCAGCTTTACGTAAGCGATAAGTGGTACGGCGTGTAATCACTTCTAAGCGGTGCTCTAAGAAATATTCCAAAGTTTCTTTTATATTAAGTAAACGCGGAACACCTCTTACAATACAGACCATATTCACACCAAAAGAGTCTTGTAGGCGTGTTCTCTTGTAAAGGTGATTTAAAATAACTTCAGCATTTTCACCTTTTTTAATTTCAATGACAACGCGTATGCCTTCTTTATTACTTTCATCACGAATGTCTGAAATTCCTTGAACTTCTTCGTCTTTGACCAGCTCTGCAATTTTTTCAATCCAAGTGAGTTTATTTACCTGATAAGGAAGCTCAGTGACAATAATCTGTTCACGACCTCCCTTAGTTGATTCAACAACAGCACGACCTCTGACAACAATACTGCCACGCCCCGTGCGGTAAGCATCTTGAATTCCTTTAAGTCCACAAATCATTCCATAAGTAGGAAAATCGGGACCCTTAATAAAATGCATCAACTGCTCAACTGTTGTTTTGCCCTTTTCAATGAGATGAATTAAGGCATCAATGATCTCTCCTAGGTTATGAGGAGGTATATTTGTGGCCATCCCGACAGCAATACCACTTTGTCCATTAATTAAAAGTTGTGGTAAAACAGTTGGCAAAACAAGAGGTTGAACTTCACTGTTATCATAGTTGGGGCCAAAATCTACGGTATCTTCTTCAATCGATGCCATGAGTGATTCGGAAATTTTAGCCAAACGAATTTCGGTGTAACGCATCGCAGCAGCAGAGTCGCCATCGATAGAACCAAAGTTCCCTTGACCTTCAATAAGCGGATAGCGCATAGAAAAGTCTTGTGCTAAACGAACCAATGCACCATAAACGGCGCTATCACCATGGGGATGGTATTTACCCAATACATCACCGACAATACGCGCTGACTTTTTAAAAGGTTTATTGTGCATATTATTTTGTTCATACATAGCATATAAAACACGCCTGTGAACAGGTTTCATGCCGTCGCGCACATCAGGAAGAGCACGACTTACAATAACACTCATCGCATAATCAAGATAAGCGTTTTTCATTTCATCATTAATATTTGCTGAAACAATACCTATTTTTTCTTGTAACATAATTATTTTCCAACTTTTTACTTTAATTAAGCGTCAAGGTTTCTGACATTCAAAGCGTTTGATTCAATAAATTCTTTTCTTGGAGGAACATCGTCACCCATAAGCATAGAAAAAATATCATCAGCAGCCATGGCATCTTCAATTGTAACCTGAAGAAATTGTCTTGTAGAAGGCTTCATTGTCGTTTCCCACAATTGTTCCGCATTCATTTCACCAAGACCTTTATAGCGCTGAATATACGCTCCACTTTTACCTTCTGAAAGTAAAAATTCTCTTAAATCTACCCAAGATGGGATTATTTTAGCTTTTTTATCGTGAGAATACTTTAAAGGAAGAGAGAAAGTAGAATCTAATTGCATAGAAAGTCTTTTCAACTCTTCAAACTCTGACGAACTAATGAAGTCAAAATCTAATTTAAAATGATAAGGTTTACCAGATAGTTGTATATCTAAAATAGCGTAATATCTATTGTGTTCATTATCAAAATCAACTTTTGCATAGACATGACCATATTTAAGAACATGAAGTTTTAATTCTTCTACAAAATTTTCAAACTCTGTTTTATTATAAAAAATTTCAGGAGTTAATTTAGTATAATTTGCTAAATAATTAACTACAACAGAACTTCTTCTACGTGCTAAAATATTTGTAATACGATTTCTTCTTTCGACACAAGAAAGCATATTTTTAACAACAGATAATTCTAATGTCTTTTCATTAGCATCAATAATTACTGCGTCCTGCATAGATGTTTCAACTAAAAATTTATCGAGAGCACCTTCATCTTTAAGATAATGTTCTATTTTACTTTTCTTATAGCGATATAAAGGTGGTTGGGCGATATAAAGATGTCCTCTTTTAATAACTTCTTTCATTTGTCTATAGAAAAAGGTTAAAAATAAAGTTCGAATATGGGCTCCATCCACGTCCGCATCCGTCATGATGACGATTTTATGATAGCGAAGTTTAGAAATATCAACATCATTATCATGCCGTCCAATACCCGTTCCTAAAGCTTGAACTAGCAATCGGATTTCTTGGTTAGAAAGCATTTTATCTGTAGTTGCTTTTTCAACGTTTAATATTTTACCTTTTAAGGGCAATACAGCTTGTGTTTTTCTATCACGCCCTTGTTTTGCCGAACCGCCCGCAGAATCCCCTTCCACAATAAACAACTCACAATTTGCCGGATCGCGATCTTGGCAGTCTGCAATTTTACCAGGAAGTCCGCCTAAATCCAGCGCACTTTTTCTACGAGTTAATTCTTTTGCCTTACGTGCCGCAATACGAGCACGTGCTGCATCAACAATTTTAGATACAATTTTCTTTGCTACGTCAGGATTTTCATGAAAATAATCACTCAATTTTTCATTTAATGAGCTTTCTACTAGTGTTCTGATCCGTGAATTGGCAAGTTTATTTTTAGTCTGTCCTTCAAACTGGGGATCACGAAGTTTGACATGAACAACTCCCGTCAAACCTTCACGAATGTCTTCGGGAGATAATCCTTCCTTCAAATTTTGAACAGCTTTGTCATTTGAAGCTAATTGATTAACAACACGCGTTAAGGCGCCTCTCAATCCTGTAAGGTGAGCGCCACCTTCCGCTGTATTTATGTTATTTGCATAGGAATAAACACTTTCGGAATAACTGTCATTCCACTGCAATGCGATTTCAATGATAGTTTCGTCTTTATCAACATTCATGTAAATAGGTTTAGGATGAATAACCACTTTACTTCTATTTAAATATTCAACAAAGCTAACAAGCCCGCCTTCATATTTAAACTCTTCAGATTTATCTTTGACTTCATCAACAAGTCGTATACAAATTCCTTTGTTTAAAAAGGATAATTCACGAAGTCGTGAGCATAAATAATCAAAACTAAATTCGGTAGTATCTTGAAAAATAGTGCCATCGGGTTTGAATGTTGTTGTTGTGCCATGGGCTGTTGTGTCGCCTATTCTCCGTACATCAAACTGAGGAATACCACATTTGTATTCTTGCTCATAAACGCCGCCATTTTTTTTCACTTCTACGCGGCAATAACTCGATAAAGCATTTACTACAGAAGCACCCACACCGTGCAAACCGCCTGAAGTTTTATAAATTTCATTATCAAATTTTCCGCCCGCATGAAGAATTGTCATAACAACTTCAAGTGCGCTTTTTCCTGAAGGATGTTTATCAACAGGTATCCCACGCGCATTGTCGGCAACAGTAACGCTTCCATCGAGATGTAGGGTGATTTCAATTTGAGATCCATGACCCGCTAAAAACTCATCAATAGAGTTGTCAACCACTTCATAAATCAAATGGTGAAGACCTACTGTGCCTGTGTTGCCAATGTACATCCCAGGACGTTTACGAACGGCCTCTAATCCTTCCAAAACAGTGATATTTGAAGAACCATATCCGTCATCTTTTTTTTCATAATTTCCTGGATCGCAAACGAATAAATTGGATTTATTAAACATAGCTCTTTTCTTTAATCTAAAATTAAAAACTTATAAAACAATTTTAAAAACGGGCTGGTACAAGAAGATAAAAGACATCAAGCCCTCTTTGATTTTCCCCGGTAATTTTAACAGGTCTATTCATGTTTTCCCAAGCAAATTGGACTCGTGAACCGGATAAAACCCCTAAAATACCCATAATCAAAGAACCGTTATAGTTCACTTCGAAAGGAGATGCTATAGATGCGTTCATTTCTATCACTTCCTCGCCCTCTTTCTGGCCAGGAGTCGAACTTGCCATCGTTAAAAGAGCATTTTCAAAATGAAATTTCATCACTTTATTTTTATCTGCAAAAAGCAAAGAACGTTTTACGCTATCCTGAATTGCTTTTAAATCTAACTGAATTTCAGTATTTATTTTTTGAGGCAATGCCGCTTCATACGGAGGATATTGTCCCGCAATGCACTTTGCAAACATAGTATATTCTTCTGATTCGACAGAGAAAAAGAGCTCTTTTTCATGCCATTTGATACAAAATTCCTTTTCAGGCTCTAAGGAAGCGACTCTTCTTAATTCCTCAAGAGCTTTTCTTGGCACAAGCACTTGACTCGAGTCTAAATTGTCAATTTGAATGCCTTCGTTTAAAGTTGCTTTTGCCAATCGCAAGGCATCACTAGCCACAGCGTTAATAATTGGAGTATTTTCAGAATTTTTTTCTGCCCAAATTAAAGCACCGTTTGCGTAAAAACGATTGTCATCTACAGAAACAAAGTCCTTAAAGCTTGAAACCCAACGATCTATATGACTTCCTTTTACAGTGATTCGTGTTCCCGCTTCTGGAATATCAATTTTACTTTGAGATTGATCATGAACTAGCTGTATTTTTGCAGAACTTCTTCCGCATTTCAATTGAATACGAGAAGGTAAATCCGCTTTTAAATAAACCTTTGATGAAGGGAGTTGTTTTACATAATCAGAAAACTGTTTTCCTGATACTTTGATAGTTCCTTGTCCTGTATAAGGCGTTGCTATTTCACATTTGATTGCGAGGTTATGACTGATTGATGAAATAACAACCTTTTGATCGCCTGAAAAGGTAAGTTGTACCCAACCGATATCGGGATCAATTTGAGCTGCACTTACTGATAACAACGCATTTGCTAATTTATCCCTTTCAAACTCAGCAGAAATTTCAGGGCTTATACTTTGGACGTCGGATGAAAAAAAATATCTGCTCTTTTTAAACATGTGTCCACCTTTGAAAAAATTCACCTATGCAATAATTTGCTTAACCTATTGTCAACAGCTGTTCAAGCATGAGTACTTGAGTCACACTTCTTATACACTTTATAAGAAATTTAAAAACTTTTTTATTAGAAGTAGTAGTAGGCTACCCCCTTTCTTGTGGATAACTTGGGTTTGAAAGTGATCAACCTGTTATTTTTCATACACTAATGGTAAAATTTAAAGCTCAAAATCATGTGGATAAGATGTGGAAAACATGTGGATACAATGTGGATAAAAGGAAATTTATGTGGATAACTGTTTGCTTAATCAAGAGGCATTTGAGTTATCCACAGGTTATCCACATCTTATCCACAGAGTTATCCACATTGCCAAAAGAGAAATATGTTGCTAACCAAAAGTGGGTTTTAGTCCTCTTTTTTGTATGTGAGTATGTGGATAACTTTTGATTTTGATGTGGATAACTTTTTGCAAAAACCTTGAAAATCATTCTAAAATATGGAAAAAATGCGATCACTAAGGGTGATCACTTTCTATGTGGATAACATGTGGATAAGTCGATTAAGAACTCGAAATGTATAAAAAATCGGAGTGGATTGTGGCACAAATTTTAAGTTTCTCTGACGAATCAGTAAGTTATTGTGTAAAAGCTCTTTTAAGAGGAGAATTAGTCGCATTTCCAACGGAAACTGTCTATGGACTAGGCGGAAATGCACTGGATGATAAGGCCTTAGAAAAGATTTTTCATGCAAAAGGAAGGCCAAAATCCGATCCCCTTATTGTTCACATAAACTCAATGGTTCAAGCTGAAAGTCTAACAGAAATGACCTCATTTCAAAGACAATGTTTTGACATATTAGGTGAAGCTTTTTGGCCAGGTCCCTTAACTTTAATCGTGAATGCTTCTAAAAATATTTCAAAACTCATCACGGCAGGCGGCAATGCTATTGCGTTGCGCATTCCCATCGGAGAAGTTGCTCAAAGTTTATTAAAGCAATCGCAATTGCCCCTTGCTGCTCCCAGTGCCAATCGATTTGGGCATGTGAGCCCCACAAAAGCTCAGCATGTTTTAGATGATTTAGGGGATTACCCTAACTTATTTATATTAGATAATAATCAAAGTTGTGATATTGGAATTGAATCCACAGTTGTTAAAATTTCTGAAAAAAAAAGCCTATCTATATTACGTCCTGGAGCTATAAGTTCATTGCAAATTAAAAAAGTTTTGCAAGATAAGGGTGTTTCTGTAGAGGTTAAAATTATTAAAAGAGAAATTAAGATAAGCAATATAGGAGAGCATCTTTCATCTGGAATGGAAGCGCCTGGTCAATTGCTTACGCATTATGCACCTTCTCTTGAAGCCTTTATAGTGCAAAAAAAAGAACTAATTGATAAAAATAGTCAATTATTTTCAAGTGATATCTTTAAAGACGCTGTTATGATTGACTTTAATGCGAGTCATAAAAATTTAGGTAAATTATTTTTAAAATATTTTGATCTTTCTGAATCGGGAAATCCCCAAGAGGCGAGTCGTAATTTATTTCAATTTTTGCGAGAAGCAGAATCGATTAAAAACGCAAAATATATATTACTACCAAATTTAATGTCAGAAAATAATGAAGAATTAAATGCCATATTTGATAGAATTTTTAGAGCTGCTTCTGGTAAATATGTGCAAATTAATTAGATTGCATTAACTGTTCAATTTTTCTTTTAATTTGTATAAAGCTTCCTCTAAAATCATCATCTTTATCAAGTAATTCTTTTACTTTAGACATGGCGTGTAACACAGTTGTGTGATCTTTTTTTCCAAATGCATTTGCAATGGCAACAATTTGGAGACCGATCATTTCTTTGGCTAAAAACATAGCAATATGACGTGCGACAACAAATTTTTGTTGCCGACTGGGCCCCATTAAATCGGCCATTTTAATTTGAAAATGATTGGCAACAACTTTTTGAATTGCCGTTGTATCGATTGAGGCTTCCATGTTTCCCGTAGGAAAACGTCTCTTTAAAATCGTGGTTACAGAATCAATTGTGGGGCTTCTCCCAGTCATGTGTTGATTCATTAAGAGATCTTTAAGCAGCCCTTGAATTTCTCGCACATTTGTTTTTGCATGTGTAGCAATTAAAAAAGAGATTTCTTGATTGATTTTTAAACCAATTAAATTCGCTTTTGTTTCAATAATGGCAACGCGATCTTCAAAACCAGGTGGTTCAATATCAACAAGCAATCCTTGTAAAAATCGACTTTTTAAGCGCTCTTCAATATTTGGAATATCTTTAGGAAATTTATCGCTCGTGATAACGATTTGTTTTCTCTTTTGATAAAGTTCATTAAAAGTGTGGAAAAATTCTATTTGGCAAGCATCTTTTTTCTCAAGAAATTGAATGTCATCCACTAATAAAACATCACAAGCACTATATTTTGCACGTACTTCATCCATTTTGCCAACTCGAATTCCTTTGTGAATGACATCATTCACAAAATCTTCACTTGTGATGTAAAGAATTTTTGCATTGGGAATTTTTTGAATAATTTCATTACCCACAGAGTGGAGTAAGTGTGTTTTACCTAGTCCTGTGGCTCCATAAATAAATAAAGGATTTGATAAGTTACCCGGATTTTTTGCCACAGCCTCGCATGCTGAGTAAGCAACCAAGTTGCTTTCGCAACGAATAAATGTTCCAAAATTTTGAGTAGCATCAAGGGTTCGTGGTTTTTCTGTATTAACAGGAGGTTGAAAGTTTTCTTCTGAAGAAGGATTTTCATCTGCTTTTGAAGAGGCGGGTATTTCAAAATGACCTTTATTTTTTAGTTTTTTCTTCTTTTCTGGAATATAATTTGTTTCCTCTGGGAAAAGTGTGATTTGGGAATCAGAGGAAGGATTTTTTGAATTTTTAATTTTGGGAACATCTTCTTCATGACTAGGAGATTCAATTTTAAAAGTGTACTCTTTACCCCAGCATTCTTGGACAATTTTTTCAATTTCATCTTTTTTGGGGGAGATGATGTGATCCCTATAAAAAGGTTCTGCGCAATAGGAAACCAAAGTGTAACCTTCTAATTTTACAGGAGTTATAAGTTTAGTTATTTTAGCAGCAGTTTGTTTTGAAAGTCCCAGTTCAATAAAGCGGGCGCGGAGCTTTTCAGAAAAAATTTGATTTGATTCTCGTTCTAACAT